>JAPKDO010000174.1 GCA_028822535.1 Acidimicrobiales bacterium | reverse complement strand
CCTCGAAGAGCGGCTCGTCCTCGGCGACGGTGTCACCAACCGCCTTGAACCACTGCGTGATCGTGCCCTCGGTGACGGTCTCACCGAGCTGGGGCATCTCGACATCAGCCATGCGTTCGTTCCTATCCGTGGAGGGAGCGGCCCGTCATCGCGAGGACGGACTCGCCGAAGAGCTCGGAGAGCGTGGGGTGGGGCTGGATGAAGTGGGCGACCTCGTCGACGGTCGCCTCCCAGTTGACGGCGAGGTAGCCCTGGCCCAACTGTTCGGTCGCCCAGGGCCCGCAGATGTGCACGCCGAGGATCCGGCCGCCCGTCCCGTCGTCCTGCTTCTTGGCGATGATCTTCACGATGCCTTCGGTCTGTCCGACGATCATGGCCCGACCGTTGCCCGTCCAGCGGTGCTTCGACGTGAGCACCTCGAAGCCGGCCTCCTTGGCCGACTCCTCGGAATGGCCGGCGAACGCCACCTCGGGGTGGCAATAGATCGCCCAGGGCACGTTCGCGTAGTCGATCGGAACCGGATCCTCGTCGAGGATGTCCTTCACCACGACGATGCCCTCGGCGAAGGCGACATGGGCCAGCGCCGGGGTGGCGATGCAGTCCCCGACCGACCACACACCGCGTTCACCGGTACGACAGCGCTCGTCGACCTCGACGAAACCACGCTCCGAGAGCGCGACGCCGGTGCCGTCGAGACCCAGGTCGTCGGTGTTCGGACGACGTCCGACAGAGACGACCACCGCGTCGACATCGATCGTCTCGCCGTCGCCGTAGGACACGGTGGTCCCTCCGCCGTCTCGGGGCTCGTGGCCACTGACCGAGACGCCGGTCTTCACGTCGATCTTGCGCTTCTTGAACGACTGCTGGACCGCTCGCGTGACATCGGCGTCGCATCCGGGAAGAATTTTCGGTAGCGCTTCGAGGACGGTCACCGAGGTCCCCATGTCGGACATGGTCGAAGCGAACTCGCACCCGATGGCGCCGCCACCGATGACGACAGCAGATCCGGGCAGCGGGTCCATCGACAAGAACTCGTCCGAGGTCATCACGATGTCCCCGTCGACGTCGAAGCCGGGGATCGTCCGTGGCAACGACCCGGCGGCGATGACCACCGCGTCGCCGGAGAGGGCGACGTCACCGGATTCGCCGCCTTCGATCGTGACCTTGTGGCCGGCATGGAGGCGACCGTGGCCGTCGAAGACCGTGACCTTGCGACTCTTGAGCAACTGGCCCAGACCGCCGACGAGCGTGTCGACGACGCCCTGCTTGCGCTCGAGCGTCTTGGACCAGTCGGTCTCGACCTCGCCGACGGTGAACCCGAAGTCGGCAGCGTGTTCGATCGTTCGGCGCACCGCCGCCGTCTCGAGCAGTTCCTTGGCCGGGATGCACCCGACGTTGAGACAGGTGCCTCCCAACTTGTTCTTCTCGATGAGGGCGATGTCGAGGCCGGCGGACGCGCCGTAGAGCGCCGTGGCGTAGCCACCCGGTCCGCCGCCGATGACGACGACGTCGAAGTGCTGGTCCTGGCGATCGACCTCGCCGCCGGCGTGCGAGCCCGAGGCTGCAGGTGCGGTCTTGGCCGGAGAATCGTCTCCGGCCGGCGACTGTGGCGCCTCGGGCGCTGTGTCGGGCGTGGCGTCCTGCGATGTCGCGTCCGGTTCGGCGTCGTCTGCCGGGGCCTCGGCGGGGGCGCCGGCGGCGTCACCGATACGCGCCAGGACGGTGCCCACGTCGACCGTGTCACCCTCCTCGACGAGGATCTCGCTCAACGTCCCCGACAGCGGCGACGGGACCTCGGAGTCGACCTTGTCGGTCGACACCTCGAAGAGCGGCTCGTCCTCGGCGACGGTGTCACCAACCGCCTTGAACCACTGGGTGATCGTGCCCTCGGTGACGGTCTCGCCGAGTTGTGGCATCTCGATGTCGGCCATGCGGCGGACTCTATCGGCGCTGGGAGCGTCGTCCCGCCGGGCTCGGACGTTCAGTCCTTGCGCTTCCGGCGGCGATACGCACTGGTGATCAACTCGGCGGCGAGCAGGGCTGCGGCCGCGGTCACCAGGAGCACGATCCACAACGGCTGCGTCGTGTCGAAGACCAGCCACGACACCTCGGTGTCGTCGGTGTTCTGCACCACGAACGCGACGACGGCGGCGACCAGGAGGCCGCCGCCGACGAAGCGTGGTGAGATCCCAGAGCTCGGCTGTCCGTCGTGGTCAGCGGGAGCGCCGGTGGTCATGGACCGATCGTAGGACGATCAGCCCTGGGCGCGGAGCGAGTCCCGGATCTCGGTGAGGAGGACGACCTCGTCCGACGGAGCGGCCACTTCCTCTTCCTTCTTCTGGGTGGCCTCGTAGGCCTTGACGATGAAGAACAGGACCGTGCCGATGATGGCGAAGTCGAGCACCGCCTGGAGGAACGCACCGATGCGCATCGTCGCGTCACCGATGTCGATCGCCAGCACGGCGGAGATGTCGGGCTCGCCGAACACCGCTGCGATGATCGGCGTGATGATGTTGTCGACCATCGCGGTGACGACGGCGCCGAAGGCGACGCCGATGATCACCGCGACCGCGAGATCGACGATGTTGCCCTTCATGAGGAATGCCTTGAGATCCTGAATCATGATGCGTTCTCCCTGAGTGTTGAACAGATTCGTACGTGGGTACGGTACCGACTGTCTCATCCTCGGAGTTAAACCAAACGATGAAGATCGCCATCACCGGCTCGTCCGGTCTGCTGGGAACCGCCCTCCGTGGGCGCCTGCGCGCGGAAGGGCATGAGGTCATCCCGATCGTGCGGCGGTCTGCTGCGCCCGGCGAGGTCCGATGGGACCCCGAATCCGGCGAGATCGAGACGGCGGGTCTGCAGGGAACCGACGCGTTCGTGAACCTCGCCGGGGCCGGCATCGGCGACGAACGTTGGTCGGAGGAACGCAAGCGCGTGCTCGTCGAGTCGCGTACGAAGTCGACCGATCTGCTGGCCAGGACGATCGCCGAGCTGTCTCCGAAGCCGTCGGTCCTGCTGTCGGGATCGGCGATCGGGTTCTACGGCGATCGTGGTGACGAGGAACTCACCGAGGAGTCCCCTGCCGGCGACGGGTTCCTGGCGGACCTGTGCGAGCGATGGGAGGCGGCCACGGCGCCGGCGGAGGCTGTCGGCGTCCGGACCATCCACCTCCGGACCGGGATCGTGTTGTCGGCCGACGGCGGAGCGCTCGCGAAGATGTTGTTGCCCTTCAAGTTGGGCATCGGCGGGCGACTCGGCGACGGCCAGCAGTGGATGAGTTGGATCTCGATCGACGACCACGTGCGAGCGATGGTGCATCTCCTCACGGCGGAGATCGCCGGTCCCGTCGACCTGGCCGCGCCGGCGCCGGTCCGCAACGCCGCATTCACCAAGGCGCTCGGCCGCGAGCTCGGGCGCCCCACCGTGGTGCCGATTCCGCGCATCGGACCTCGGCTACTGCTCGGCAAGGAGTTGGCGCAGGCGCTCTTGTACGAGTCGCAGCGGGTGCACCCCACGGTTCTCGAGCGGTCCGGGTTCTCGTTCGCGCATCGCGAGATCGACGATGCGCTGGCTGCCGTCCTCGGCGACGACGAACTCGCCTGACGGTTTTCGCGGCCGCGTGACCGTCCCGGCCGCCGGACGTGCCTAGCCTTGCCGACCACATGATCACCGACCCGGCTCTGATCCTCGCTGCGTCCGAATCGAACCTCGGCGTCGGGCTCGCCGCCATCATCGTGTTCGGCGTCGGCGCGCAACTCCTCGCCAGTCGGATCCAGGTCCCGGCGATCCTCCTGCTGCTGCTCGGCGGGGTGCTGGCCGGTCCGGTACTCGAGATCATCGAACCGGACGAGTTGCTGGGCGACCTCCTGTTCCCGGCCGTGTCGCTCGCCGTCGGGATCTTGCTGTTCGAAGGTGGGCTGGGGCTGCGGTGGGCGGAACTCGAGCGGCACGGACGCGGGCCGATCATCCGTCTCATCACCATCGGCGTCCTCGTCACCTGGGTGATCGGCGGTATCGCCGCCTACTTCCTGATCGACGTCGACCGGAACGCCGCGATCCTCCTCGGCGCCATCCTCGTCGTTTCGGGCCCGACCGTCGTGTTGCCGCTGATCCGCTTCGCCCGAGTGCGCGAGCCGGTCAACGGCATCCTGCGATGGGAGGGGATCTTCATCGACCCCGTCGGCGCCACCCTGGCGATCGTCGTCCTCGACGCGGTCATCGAGAACGAAGGCACCGGTGGCAGCATCGAGCGGGTCCTCACGACCGCCGCCGCGGGTACCGCCGCAGGGTTGATCGGTGCCGGGATCCTCACGCTGCTGTTCAACCGGCACTGGGTCCCCGACAACCTCCACAACCCGTTCACGCTGGCGATGGTCGTCGGAGCGTTCGCCGCCGCCGACCTGGTGCAGGCCGAAGCGGGCCTCTTCGCCACGACGGTCATGGGCGTGGCCCTCGCCAACCAACGGTGGGCGCCGATCGGTCACATCCGAGAGTTCGAGGAGAACCTCGGGTCCTTGATCCTGGCCGGGCTGTTCATCATCCTCGGGGCGCGTGTCGACCTCGACCAGCTCGTCGACTTCCTCCCCGAGTCGGTGGCGCTCTCCGCCGTGCTGATCTTCGTCGCCCGCCCGGTCGCCGTGTACCTCAGCACCGTCGGATCCGGACTCACGTTCGTCGAGCGGGCCTACCTCGCCTGCATGTCGCCTCGGGGCATCGTCGCTGCCTCGGTCTCGGCGCTGTTCGCCCTCGAACTCGAAGAAGCAGGGCAGCCGGTCGAGGCACTGGCGCCCGTGACGTTCATCGTCATCGTGACGACCGTGCTGTTCAGCGCCATCGCGTCGCGCGTCGGCGCCAACCGGTTCCGGGTCGCGCGGCCCGCGCCGCAGGGTGTCGCGTTCATCGGTGGGCCGGACTGGGCCCTGGACGTGGCCGCGTGGCTGTCGGACCACGAGGTACCCACGCTGGTCGTGACGACCGACCCCTTCGAGGTCGATGCGGCCACCCGACGTGGCGTCCTCACCTATCAGGGAAAGGTCGACTCCGAGGACCTGCTGATGGCCATGGACAGCGTCGGAATCCTCGTCGCCATCGGCGTCTCGCGGTTCCAGGAGCTGAACTCACTCGTCATCGAGCGGAGCGCCGAGGCCATCGGCCGCGCCAACGTGTACCACCTCCCACGGATCGACGATGACGACGACGACGAGGCGGGCCACGGTGCGGTCATGGCTCGCCGCCCGTTCGGACGGGATGCGACGCAGATCCAGATCGAGCAACTGATGGCGAGCGACTGGAACGTGACCGCCGTGTCGGCGGACGACTTCGACGCCGCAGCGCTCCGCGACGCAATTCCGCTCCTCGCGCTCGACGACGACGGGCCCCGCGTCCTGACGGCCTTGCCCGACAAGGCACCCGCCGGCCACGCTCGACACGTGTATCTCGCACGCCCGAGGGATCCAGCCGCCGATCCCGTTCAGGGAAGCGGCGGGAGCGTCGCTCCGTAGACCCAGGCGTCGAAGAACGCCTCGAGGTCCTGGCCGGAGAGTTCCTCGGCCAGCGCGCGCAGGTCGGCGGTCGACGCCGCGCTCCCACCGAAGCGCTCGACCCACAGCGGCAGGAGGCGATCGAACGCGTCGTGCCCGATCTCCTGCGAGAGCGCGTACAGGACCAGGCCGCCACGTAGGTACACCGTCGCCTGGAACAGTTCCTCGGGCCCTGGGTCCCCCGGCGGCACGCCGAAGTCGGCGCGAGCATGGACGGCGGCGGCGGACTCGGCGATGGTCGGTCCGTCCGACCCCGCGGCCCAGACCCATTCGGCGTACGTCGCGAATCCCTCGTTCAGCCAGATGTCCATCCACGTGGCAGGGCTGACCGCGTTGCCGAACCACTGATGCGCCAACTCGTGGGCCACGATCGCGTCGATCGCGCCCCGGCCCGTGACGAGGTCCGAGCCGAAGATCGACAGCGTCTGGTTCTCGAGCGCGAACCCGAGCACCTCGTCGGCCACGACGTGGCCGTAGGTCTCGAAGGGATAAGGCCCGAAGCTGCGCTCGAAGACCTCGACCATGGCCGCGGTGTCGGCGAAGTCCGTGGCGGCGGCGTCGGCGAGGCGTCGCGGATACGCGCTGCGCAACAGGAGTCCGCTCGCTGTCGACTCCTCGACGAAGACCAGATCGCCGATGACGACCGAGGCAAGGTAGGTCGCCATCAGGTCCGACGCCTCGTACACGAACGTCGTCCGGCCGTCGCCGGTGTCGGACATCGACGTCTGCAATCCGTTGGCGATGACGCCGAGATCCGACGGCACGGTCACGACGAACCGGAACCGCGCCTTGTCGGTCGGGTGATCGTTGGCCGGGAACCACGATGCCGCGCCTGCCGGCTCGGAGACGACGTAGGCGTCGCGTCCGTCGGTGTGCCAGCCGACGCGGAACACGTCGGTTCCGACTCGGATCGGCGTGGGTTCGCCGCCGTAGTCGACGACGACCTCGACGTCGTCTCCGGCGACCAGGAGCGCAGCCGGATCGATGGTCAGTTCTCGTCCAGCGTGCGCGTGGACGACCTCCTCGCCGTCGACCACGACCCGCTCGACGTCCAACCCCTCGAGGTCCAGATTGAAGGTGTCGAGGTCCTCGGTCGGAACCAGCACGATCGCCGCGGTCGCGTCGACCGTCCCCGTGTCGGGCATCCACTCGATGTCGAGGTCGTACGTCGCCACGTCATAGCCGCCGTTCCCCAGACCCGGGTAGTACGGATCGCCGACCCCGTCGGCCCCCATCGCGCCCTGCGGCGTCCCAGCGGTCTCCGATGGCGAGACGGTCGACTCCGACGGTGGCGGGGTGGTCGACGTGGCGCCACTGCGCTCGTCGAGGTCCAGGTCCGACGACGCACATGCCGCGATCAACAGAGCGCACGCTCCGAGCGCTCGCCACCTCCTCGAGAACGTCCGTTCCATCGGCGACAGCCTCGCACGGGACCGCTTCGGAGACCCCGCGCCACGCTCACGCCCGTCCTCCGCTAGGCATCGATGGATGGGAACCGTGCTCGTCACCGGCGCGACGGGATACATCGGGGGACGCCTCGTGCCTGTCCTCCTCGAGGCCGGCCACGCTGTCCGCTGCCTCGTGCGCACGCCATCGAAGCTGAGCGGCCTGCCGTGGGCAGACCGCGTGAGCGTCACCGAGGGCGACATCGGCGACCCGGTCGCCGTGGGTCGCGCCATGGACGGCTGCGACACGGCGTACTTCCTCGTCCACTCGATGGGAGGCGACGTCGACTTCGCTGCCCGGGACCGCGAACACGCATCTGTCTTCTCGGACGCCGCTGCGGCGACGACGACCATGCGCCAGGTCGTCTACCTGGGCGGACTCGGGTCGGAGGACGACAACCTGTCCCCCCATCTCGAGAGCCGGCACGAGGTGGGCGAGGTCCTCGCTGAAGGCGCCGTTCCCGTCACCGAACTCCGCGCCGCTGTCATCATCGGGTCCGGATCGGCGAGTTTCGAGATGCTTCGGAACCTCGTCGAGGTCCTCCCCGTGATGGTGACGCCCCGGTGGGTCGACACACGGGTGCAGCCGATCTCGATCCGCGACATCCTGCACGCCCTCGTGACCGTTGCCGGACGCGACGACACGCTGGGCCAGGTCATCGAGGTGGGCGGGCCGGACGTGCTCACCTACCGCGAGATGATGCACGTGTACTCCGAGGTCGCAGGTCTGCGACGGCGCCGGATCATCCCGGTACCCGTGCTGTCGCCTTCGCTGTCGAGTCGGTGGGTGGGCCTCGTCACACCCCTCCCGAAGGACCTGGCGGCGCCGCTCGTGGAGAGTCTCGTCAACGAGGTCGTGGTGGAACAGCACACCGTCGACCTCTTCGCCGACCACGCACGGGTTCCGTTCCGCGAATCGGTCCGACTGGCGCTGCGCCGCATCGAAGACCTCGAGGTCGACACCCGTTGGTCCGACGCCGGTCTTCCTGGCTCCTCCCCTGCCGACCCATTGCCGTCCGACCCCGACTGGTCGGGCGGGACACTGTTGATCGACGAGCAGGCAGCGACCGCAGCGGCTTCGGCCGAGGCCGTGTTCGCAGCCCTGTCGCGCATCGGTGGTGCACGGGGGTGGTACGTCGCCGACCTCCTCTGGAGTGTGCGCGGGCTGGCAGACCAGGTCGT
>JAPKDO010000173.1 GCA_028822535.1 Acidimicrobiales bacterium | reverse complement strand
GGTTCGCCGGCGACACGGGTTCGCACATCGCAGCCTCGGCCGCCGTCGCCGGTCCCTGCTATCCGGCCACGAGCGGGTTCCGTGGCGGCAAGGGCGTCGCCACCAGCGTCGGCCAGTGCGCGGCGACCTTCCCGGCCTACTTCGTCCCCGACCTGGCGCTCGCGGCAGTCACCGGCGCATTGCCATGGTGGAAGCAACGGGCCCACATGGCGACGACGATCTCCGCGCTGATGTGGACGGGGGCGGCCACGGTGTGGTGGCGTCGCGGCTGGTCGAACCTGTGGGGTCCCGAACCGACGGTTGCCCTGCCCCTTGCGGCGGCGGCCACGAGCGCGATGATGCTCCAGAGGTTCCAGGCCGAGAAGGGCGCCGTCCGGGCGTTCCTCGACGCCGCAGCGACCCTCGACCCAGCCGGCGAACCCGCCATCGACCCAGCCATCGACCACGAAGGGGCATCGTGACCGAGGCCACGAAGAAGATCGGCATCGTCACCGACTCGAACAGCCAGTTCCCCGACGCGCTGACCGAGCGCTACGGGATCGAGATCGTGCCGCTCACGGTCACGGTCGACGGCACGGCGTATGCCGAGGGACCCGACCTGTCCGCCGACGACTTCTTCGCCCGCTACGCCGACGGCTCGTCACCCGAGGTCTCCACCGCCGCTCCCGCGCCCGGTCAGTTCGTCGAGACATACGAGCGGCTCGCCGCCAGCGGCGTGGACGAGATCCTCTCGATCCACATCGGCTCGACGGTGTCGGCGACACTCGACGCCGCCCGTCTGGCCGCAGCGCAGGTGGGCATCCCGGTCCGTCTCGTCGACACCGGCACGGCGAGTTTCGGCATCGCCTGTTGCGTGTGGGAAGCGGCCGACGCGATCCGGTCGGGCGCCACCATCGACGACGCTGCGGCGATCGCCGAAGCCACCGCTCCGACGGTCGGCAACGTGTTCGTCGTGGGTGCCCTCGAGATCGTCCGTGCCGGCGGACGCCTTGCCGGAGGCACCGCGGACTCCGATGGCGTCGCCGTCCTCTCGCTGGTGGACGGCGCCATCGAGCGCGTCGGCGAGGTCCGTCACGTCGACGACGCTACCGACGCGATGGTCGACCACGTGTCCGGGAGCGGCGAGAACCTGCGGGTTGCCGTCGGGATCGCCGACACCGGCGCCGAGCCGCTGTCGTCAGCGCTGATCCAGCGGTTGTCGAAGTCCCCCGAGGTGAAGGAGGTCGTGCTCTACCGCATCGGCCCCAGCGTCGGCGCCCACACCGGCCCGGGCACCGCCGGCTGCTTCTTCTGGCCCGCCCGCTGACCGCCGCCGGCGCTCGGCCGGGGGTCAACCCGCCCCGATCCGGGTAGAGCGGCCGATAAGGCTGCACCCGCTGTCGCTCCCAGCGCGTCCAGCGTGCGGCGGAAGTCTTCGATCGGTCCCGACGGGTCGGTCCCGTGGATGATGTCGGTCAGAGTTCCTCGGTGAGCGCGTCGACGATCACGGACACCAGCATGGCGAGATAGTGATAGATCGCCCACGCCTGCGCTTCGGGATCTTCCGGATCGATGTCGGACGGATCGTCGTCCTCGCCCACGTCGAGGCGCGTACCGAGCACCAGGCGCAGATCGTTGATCGCCCGCATCCACGCCGACAACTCCTCCCCGCTGACCTCGCCACCGTCGGCTTCGGCCAACAACGTCTCGATCACGTCGAGCGACGCGAACCGCTTCTCCAGCAACTCGTCACGCACCAACGCCTGGTAGCCGGCGTCGAGCTCGGGATCGTTCGCGTACGCCGTGGGGAAGAGGCGGTTGAGCGAGGGGTCGTTCTCCGACAGCCCGGTCGTCAACAACCCACGCAGCTGTGGGAGCAAGGTCCGCAGCAGTTCGGCCTCGTGCGTCGGCAGTGTGATGCGGAACCGGTCGGTTCCGAGCCGTTTCACCCGCTTCGTGAACAGCCCCATCAGTGCGTTTCCTCGGTCATTGCTGCTCCATCGTCGCCCACAGACCGTGCTCGTGGAGACGGAAGACATCGAGTTCCGCCTTCTCGCGGGGACCGTTCGACACGGCGGCCCGGCCTTTCTCGTGGACGTCGAGCATCAATGAGTCGGCTTTGGCCTGGCTGTAGCCGAACAGCTTGCGGAACACGAAGCTGACGTAGGACATGAGGTTGATCGGGTCGTTCCACACGAGCACCACCCACGGCCGGTCCTCCTCGGTGAACTCGTCCTCGTCGAGCCCGACATCGGGGTCGGCCACCTCTGGCATGGAGAGCTTCACGTTGACGCGACCGTGCTCATGCGCCCACTCGCTGCGCTCGCCCGGTGTTCGCCTGGTCGGCGGGCTTCGCCGACGGTTCGACGGTGGTGGTCGTCAGCAGCACGCGCACCGTCGCGACCCACACGAGCATCGCCCCGACCACGTGCGCGGCGACCAAGCCCACCGGCACGCCGGTGAAGTACTGCGTGTAGCCGATCGCGCCCTGCACGACGATGGTGCCGATGAGCAGGCGCAGTGCCCGGTCGACCACGGGCGATGCCCCGCCGCGGCGGACGAGCACGAAGGTCCACACGGTGGCGGCCAGCAGGAGCCAAACGGCGATCGAATGGAGCCGGACGACGTCGGGGACGAAGAAGCCGAGGCGGGCGACCTCCTCGTCGCCGCCGTGCGGTCCGGCGCCCGTGACGACCGTGCCGGTGACGAGGACGATCGTCGAGGCCCCGATCAACACCTTGGCGAGCAGTCGGATCTCGTCGGTGGCGACCGGACGCCGGTGCCCCTTGTCGGCCTCGCCCGCCCGGTGGTGCAGGACGGTGGCGCACCCGACGAGCACGGCCGACAGCAGGAAGTGGCCCATCACGAAGGGCGGCGAGAGTTCGAAGATGACGGTGAGGCCGCCGAGGACGATCTGGGCGAGCACGCCGGCGACGAGCGACCACGACCACCAGGTGAGGTTGCGGCGCCGGGGCTCGCGTCGCAGCGACCCGAGCACGGCGAGCGCGACCGAGACGGAGACGACACCGGTGAAGAGACGGTTGACGAACTCGATCAACCCGTGCGGGCCGGATTCCTCGTGCGGGACGAGGCTGCCCGGTTCGCAGTTGGGCCACGTCGAGCAACCCAACCCCGATCCGGTGAGACGGACGGCCGCGCCGCTGACGACGATGACCCCGAGGGCAAGCAGCGCGAGGAGCGTGATCCGCCGGTACGCACGGGGCGACAGACGGGCTGTAGGACGGGGGCGCCGCACCCCTCCAGCGTGGCGGGTACGGCGGCGCGAATGCCAACGCCGACCGCAGTCGGCCTCCCGGCCTTGGTGCCCGACATGGGGGGAGGCCTAGGCTCCGCTCGTCATGCTCGCGGCCGCCACTCCCTCCCGTTCCCAGCGGGTTCGCACCACCGTCGGGGCCTACGTCGCCCTGACGAAGCCGCGCATCATCGAACTGCTGCTGGTCACCACGGTGCCGACCCAGATCGTCGCTCAGCGAGGGATGCCGCCGCTGTGGCTGATCGTGGCCACCGTGGCCGGCGGGACGCTCGCCGCCGGCGGCGCCAACGCCATCAACATGTACGTCGACCGCGACATCGACAAGTTGATGGAGCGGACGAAGAACCGGCCGCTCGCAACCGGTGCGATCGAGCCTCGCAACGCGCTGATCTTCGCCGTCGCCCTCGAGATCGTCGCGTTCTTGTTCCTCTGGGGCACGGTCAACCTGCTCTCGGCCGTGCTGGCGGTGTCTGCGTGCCTCTTCTACGTGTTCGTCTACACGCTGTGGCTGAAGCGGACCTCGACGCACAACATCGTCATCGGCGGCGCTGCCGGCGCCGTTCCGGTGCTCATCGGCTGGTCGAGCGTCACCAACTCCCTCGGTTGGGCCCCGATCGTGCTCTTCGGTGTCATCTTCATCTGGACGCCGCCGCACTACTGGCCCCTCGCCATCCGGTACCGCGACGACTACGCCGCCGCCGATGTCCCGATGCTCCCGGTCCTGGTGGACGACAAGGTCACCTGCCGCCGGATCATCGCCTACACCGTGGCGCTCGTGGCCACCACGCTGCTGTTCGCCCCCGTCGCCGACATGGGCCTCACCTACCTCGGTGCGGCCGTCGCGCTCGGCGCCATCTTCTTGTTCCAGACGGTGCGACTCTTCGTCGACCCGTCGCCGGCCCGGGCCATGCGGGTGTTCGGTTACTCGATCACGTACGTCACGCTGCTGTTCGGCGCCATGGCCGTCGACCAGCTGCTCGCCGCCTGACCCCACTGCCCCGACCCGCCTCCCGAGACACGAATCCACCCTCTGCCGTGCCGCATCGACCGATTCTGACCCGTCTGTGGACGGTGAGTAATGTCCGATCGACTCTGCACCCTGATCTCGCTGGATCTCGAGGCCCCGGACCCCAAGGATCCGGACCTCGACCGGCCGCAGGAGAACTCCCTCGATGACCGTCACTGACACCGAAGCCCCGCCCGCAGTGACGAGCGCCGCCCCCGCCTTGGCGCCCCCGCGCCCGGCGACCGGGTTCGCAGCGCTCATCGGCACGGGCGACCACCGCACGATCGGCCGCCTCTACATCGGCACGTCGTTCCTGTTCCTGCTCGCCTCCGGCGTGGCCGGACTCCTCCTCGGCGCCGAGCGCCTCGACACGAGCGGGGTCGACGTCGTCGGCGTCGACGCCGTCGCCGAGGTGTTCGGCATCCACGCCGTCGCCGGCGTGTTCCTGTTCCTCCTCCCGCTGCTGATCGGCCTGGCGATCGCCGTCGTGCCCGCCCAGGTCGGCGCCCGCACGATCGCCTTCCCCCGGGCCGCCGCCGCCTCCTACTGGACCTACCTGATCGGTGGCGGCATCGTCCTGGCGTCGTTCGCCGCCGACGGCGGCATCGGTGGGACCGACGCCGACACCGTGGCGCTGTTCCTCGCTGCGATGATCGTGGTCCTCGCCAGCTTGTCGCTCGCCGCGATCTGCATCGCCACCACCGGCCTCGCGCTGCGGACCGAAGGCATGTCGCTGCGACGGACGCCGTTGTTCACGTGGTCGAACGTGGTCGCGGCGGGCATCTGGCTCGTCACGCTGCCGGTCCTCGCCGCCATCCTCCTGCTCGCCTACGTCGACGTGAAGTACGGCCCCACCTTCCTCGCCGGTGGCGACCAGCTGTACCTGCGCATCTCGTGGGCATGGAGCCAGCCGACCGTCTACATGTACGCCATCCCGGTGCTCGGCATCGTGGGTGACATCGTGCCCGTCGCCGCCCGGACCCGGCTCACCCAACACCGCATCGCACTCGGGTGCATCGGCGCATTCGCCGCCCTGTCGTTCGGCGCCTGGGCGATGCCCGGCTTCAACCCGAGCCTCGACGGCCCGCTCGACCTCGCCTACACCGACGAGGTCCCCTTCGTCGCCGTGTCGATCCTGATCCTGTTGCCGCTGCTCGCCATGGCCGGCCTGGTCGCCGACACCATCCGCAAGGGCACCGCTCGCCTGGTCAGCCCGCTGGTGTGGGGCCTGGCCGCCCTTGTCATGTTGCTGGCCGGCGCCGCCAACGGCGCCCTCGTCAGCATCGACCCGATCGACCTGATCAACACCACCGGCCAGAGCGCACAGACCCACTACGTCCTCGGCGCCGCGACCCTCGGCCTCCTCGGCGGCATCGTCTACTGGGCGCCCGTGCTCTACGGCCGCCGGTTCCCCGAAGGCCCATCGACGGCGCTCGCCGCTGGCGGCCTCCTCGGCACCATCGTGTTGGCCCTGCCCGAACTGATCGCCGGTCTCCTCGACCAGGGCGCACTGCTCGGCGGTCCCGCCGCCGATGCGAGCTCTGGCGACGTCGACGCCATCGAGGCGCTCAACATCGTCTCCCTGCTCGGCGGAGCGATCCTGGCGCTCGTCGCCCTCGGCTTCGTCGGCCTCCTGCTCAAGACCGCCACCGCCCGCCGCGACGGCGAGGGTGAAGCGGAGTCGGACCCCTGGGAGGGGCACACTCTCGAGTGGGCCGGTGACGAACCGCCCGCCATCACCTCGGAAGCGCCGGTCTACGACGCCCGTCATGCGGAGGTCTCGTCCTGATGAGCGCCACAATCGCCGAACCGGCGCAGGTACCCCTGCACCTCGGAGACGTCCCGCAGGCGCCGCCCCGGCGACCCCGGGTCCTGCTGATCGGCACGGCGTTCGCCGCTGCCGCGTCGGTCGCGGTCTTCGTCGGTCTCTTCGCCGTCTACTTCTCGGTCCGCTCCCAGGTCGTCGCCGACGGCACGGCATGGCTGCCCGGCGGAGCCACCATCCCGCTCGCACCCGGGAACATGACCATGGTGACGCTGGCGATGTCTCTCGTCACCGTGCAGTGGGCCGTGCACGCCGCCGCCAACCGGGATCGTGGCCACGCCTACACCGCCCTCGGCGTGACGATCCTCTTCGGCCTCGCCCACATCACCCAGATCGCCTTCCTCTTCACCGAGTGGCAGTTGCCGCTCAACGGAGACGCCGTCACGACGCAGGCCGTCTTGTTGTTCACGATCCTGGGCCTGCAGATCGCCATGACCGGCGCTGCGCTCATCTTCCTCGGCCTCATGGCTGTTCGAAGCCTCGGTGGGCAGTTCACCGGGCCCGACGCCGAAGGCCTGTCTGCCGCCGCTCTGTACTGGTACGTCACCGTCGCCGTCTACTCGGTGATCTGGTACTCGATCCTGATCGTGAAGTGAAGCGCCGATGATCACCACGAGTTCCAAGTTCTTCTACGCCCTCGCCGGCCTGTTGCTGGTCACGGGCGTCGTCTACGGCTACACCACCGGTGGTGGTGAGGTCGGCCCGATCAGCCTCGGCTACAAGGGCGCCGTCGGCGACCTGCTGGGCTATTCGATCCTGATGGGCTCCGCGTTCGTCTCGGCGTTCGTCGGCTTCTCGACCACGGCCTTCCGCGACGGCGATCCCGAGGCTGCCGCCGAGATCCTCGGCGCAGACCACGCCCCGGTGCCGGTCGCTCCCCAGACGTCGTACTGGCCGCTCGTCGGGGCGTTCGGCCTCGGCTTCGTGGTCGTCGGCATCGCCGTCAACAACGTGTTCTTCGTTGCCGGTCTCATCGCGCTCGGCGCCGTGGCCATCGAGTGGACGATCCAGGCATGGTCCGAGCGGGCCACGGGCGATCCTGCGGTCAACCGCGAGATCCGCAACCGACTGATGCTGCCGATCGAGGTGCCGATCGCCGGCGCCCTCGCCATCGCCATCATCGTCGTCGGTTTCTCCCGTCTGTTCCTGACGATCAGCAAGGAGAACGCAGTGTGGGCCGCACTCGTCGCCGCCGCACTCGTCTTCGTGGTCGGCACCGTGTTGTCGACCCGTCCGGCGCTTCGCAAGGACATGGTCGCCGGCCTCCTCGCCGTCGGCGCCGTCGCCACCATCGGCATCGGCATCGTCTCTGCCGTGCAGGGCGAGCGTGAGTTCCACCATGTCGGTGACGAAGACAGCGAGCACTCCGACGACGCCGAGTCGCACGACGACGACGCCGAGTCGCACGAAGACGGCGCAGAAGAACCCGCCGAGGAGCACAACTGATGTCCCGCTTCACCTCCGCCAGGGCCCGACTGGTCGCTCTGGTCACCCTCGTCGGTCTCGCCGCGTCGGCGTGTGCGTCGAACGCACAGCAGACGACGCTCGAGCCGCAAGGTCCTGCCGCCGAGAAGATCGACAACCTGTCGAACATCACGTTCCTCATCGCCGGCGTCGTGTTCGTCCTCGTCGAGGTCGGCGTGTTGTTCGTCGCATGGAAGTTCCGCAAGCGCAAGGACGACGACGATTCCGTCCCCACCCAGATCCACGGTCACACCAAGGCCGAGATCGGCTGGACGGTCCTCCCGGCCGTCATCCTCGCCTTCCTCGCCGTGGCGACGGTCGGAACCATCCTCGATCTCGCCGACGAGCCCGAGGACGCCCTGCAGATCCGCGTGGTCGGCCAGCAGTGGTGGTGGAGCTACGACTACGACATCGACGGCGACGGCCTCCATCCCGACGGCGACGTCAACCAGCCCGGCATCGAGAACCCCGACGAGATCGACACCGACATCGAGACCGCCAACGAGATGGTCATCCCCGTCGGCGTGCCGGTGTACCTGTCGATTGAGTCCCGCGACGTGATCCACAGCTTCTGGATCCCGGCCCTCAACGGCAAGAAGGACGCCGTGCCCGGGCGCACCCACTACCTCACGCTCGAAGCCGACGA
>JAPKDO010000172.1 GCA_028822535.1 Acidimicrobiales bacterium | reverse complement strand
GCCAACTGGCCGCCTGAAGGTCATATCAACCGTCAACCAATCTCGCGGCAGACCCCTCCGCGGTCTCGCAAGGGGATGGTCGAGCCGAACATGTGGGCGACGCCGTTCTGTCGTCACCGCGCTCATGGGAGAGGTTGCTCGACTCGGAACGGACTGCTCCGGACGTCAACCAGCGACTTTGTGGATGCGCAGAGCTGTGTGGCGTGCGAGAGCATCGAAGTCGACATCGGCATGCATCACCGGAACGCTCTCCCGGATCGCGACGGCGGCGATGAGGCAGTCGATGAGCGTGCGCACGGTCTCGCCGCTCCGACGGCAGGTGCGGTAGAGGGACGCGGCGGCCTCGTAGTCGGCCGGCCCTGTCGGGAAGACCGTCGCACGGGCGAGGAGGCCGCGGAGCTGGCGGAGGTGCGCCTCATCTCTCGCGCCGGCGAGGATCTCCATCCGGATCGGGTCGCAGACGGCGATGTCGGCGGCGAGGAGCCGGTCCACTTCGACACAGGGGGCCGACCCGGTGTCGCGGAGGAACTCGATCCAAGCCGATGTGTCGATCAGGATCATGCGGTCCGGCTCGCCCGCATCTCGTCGAGGTCGCCGTCCCACCCGGATCCGCGCAGAGCCCGGGCGTCATCGATGGCCAGGGCTTCGGAGGCGACGAGCCGGAGCGCATAGTTCACCGCCTCGCGCTTCGACGCGAGGTGGTAGCGGTCCATGACCGCTTCGCAGGCGTCGTCGTCGAGATCGATGTTTGTGCGTGTCATACACCAACGATACACCGATGATGCATCTGGCGAATCGAGCGTGAGCGGTTGCGCATCGCCGAAGGATCGGTGGGACGTTTTGCCGTCGACGTCTCGCGCCCGACATCGTGGTCGGTCATGAATGGCCACGATGCTGCGCCCGCGACCGACCTGCGCCACGACTGGACGACCGACGAGGCGCTCGCCGTGCTCGAGCGGCCGTTCCACGACCTGCTCTTCGACGCGCAGCAGGTGCATCGCGCCAGCTTCCGTCCCGACGTCGTCGAGGGCGCCATCCTCCTGTCGATCAAGACCGGCGGTTGTCCCGAAGACTGTGCGTACTGCCCGCAGTCGTCGGCCTACGACACCGGCCTCGACGCCGAGAAGCTCATGGCGACCGACGAGATCGTCGACGCAGCGAAGAACGCCAAGGCGAACGGCGCCACCCGGTTCTGCATGGGTGCGGCGTGGCGCGAGCCGAACGACCGTCAGGTCGGCCGTGTCGCCGAAGCCATCTCGGCCGTCGGCGACCTCGGCATGGAGACGTGCGTGACGCTGGGGATGCTCACCGATGCCCAGGCCAAGACGCTGTCGGAAGCCGGACTCGACTACTACAACCACAACCTCGACACGTCGCCCGACTTCTACGGCGAGATCATCACCACCCGCACCTACCAGGACCGTCTCGACACCATCGGTCACGTCCGCGAGGCCGGTGTCCGCCTCTGTTGCGGTGGGATCGTCGGCATGGGGGAGAGCCGTCGCCAGCGCGCCGGTCTGTTGGCGCAACTCGCCCAGCTCGACCCGCATCCCGAGAGCGTCCCGATCAACCTGCTGGTCCAGGTCCCGGGCACGCCGCTCGCCGGTACCGAGGACCTCGACGGGCTCGAGCTCGTCCGCACCATCGCCGCCGCCCGCATCATGATGCCGGGCTCGGTTGTGCGACTGTCGGCCGGGCGCAACGAGATGACCGACGAGCTCCAGGCGCTGTGCATGCACGCCGGCGCCGCCAGCATCTTCCTCGGCGACACGCTCCTCACGACGGACAACCCGGGCGAGGACCACGACACCGACCTGCTCCACAAGCTCGACACGTCGCTGGCCGAGGGCTCTCTGCTGAAATAGCAGGCGTGCCGACCGACTGGAATCCGCTGCTGCGAGACCAGTTCGACGAGGACTACTGGCAGGAACTGCAGGGGTTCGTCCGAGCGGAACGCGAGCACCACGCCGTGTACCCGCCGCACGACGAGGTGTTCGCCGCGCTCCATCTCACGCCGTACGCCGACGTCAAGGTGCTCGTGCTCGGCCAGGATCCGTACCACGACACCGGCCAGGCGCACGGGCTGTGTTTCTCGGTCCGACGGGGTGTGAAGACCCCGCCCTCGCTTGTGAACATCTTCGCCGAACTCGAGGCGGACCTCGGCTGCCCCGTCCCGTCGCACGGCAATCTCGACCATTGGGCGCGCCAGGGCGTGTTGCTCCTCAACGCCACGCTCACGGTGCGGGCCCACCAGGCGGCGTCGCACCAGCGCAAGGGCTGGGAGCGATTCACCGATCGGGTGATCGAGGTCGTGAACGACAGGCCCGAGCGCGTCGTGTTCGTGCTGTGGGGAGCGTCGGCCCGCAAGAAGAAGGCGCTCGTCGACTCGTCGCGACACACGATCATCGAGTCGCCGCACCCGTCCCCGTTGTCTGCACACCGCGGCTTCTTCGGGTCGAAACCGTTCAGCCGAGCCAACGACGCGTTGCGCGAGGCGGGACGGGAGCCGGTCGACTGGTGTATCCCGGAGGACGCGTGACGCTTCTCGCCGACGTGGTCGAAGCCGCCGCGGCGGTGGCCGCGACGACGAAGCGGAACGAGAAGAAGGCTGCGCTCGCCGGTCTCCTGGGCCGCCTCGACCCCGACGAGATCGAGGTCGTCGTCGGTTTCCTGGTCGGGGAGGTCCGTCAGGGTCGCATCGGCATCGGGTGGGCGACCGTCGCGGGTCTCGACGTCGCGCCGGCGGACGAGCCCTCCATCACCATCGGGGAGGTCGACTGCACGATCGACGAACTCCAGTCCACGGTCGGCCCCGGGTCGCAGGGTCGTCGCAGCGAGATGCTCATCGGACTGTTCGCCCGCGCCACGGCGGACGAGGCCGACTTCCTCGGGCGGCTGTTCGTGGGGGAGATGCGAACGGGCGCGCTGGCCGGCGTCGTGACCGACGCGGTCGCGGTGGCCTCGGGCGTGAAGCTGGCATCCGTACGGCGGGCGGCGATGCTCGCCGGCGACCTCGGCACCGTGGCCCGGCTGGCGCTCACCGAGGGGGCCGACGCCATCGACACGGTCGGGCTCGAACCGCTCCGGCCCGTGCTCCCGATGCTCGCCTCGACGAGCGAGTCGGTCGCTGCCGCCATCGAGGAGGTGGGCGAGGCGAGCGTGGAGTGGAAGCTGGACGGCGCCCGCATCCAGGTGCACCGCTCGGGCGACGACGTACGGATCTACACCCGCAACCTGAACGACCTGACCGACCGCCTGCCCGAGATCGTCGAGACGGTTCTCGGGTTCGACGCCGACTCGTTGGTGCTCGACGGCGAGGTGCTCGGGTTCATGGGGCCCGAGGAGAGTCCGCAGGCGTTCCAGGACACCATGAGTCGGTTCGGCCGCGACGACGCGACGAGCAACCCGACACGGCTGACGCCGCACTTCTTCGACGTCCTCCATCTCGACGGCACCGACCAGATCGACGAACCATTGCGCGTCCGTCGGGAGCGACTGGCGGATCTCACCGGTCGTCATCTGATCCCGGGAGTGATCACCGACGTCGCCGTCGCAGGCCAGACGGTGCTCGACGAGGCGCTCGCCCGAGGCCACGAGGGGGTCATGGTCAAGGCGGCCGACAGCACCTATGACGCAGGCCGGCGTGGCAAGTCGTGGCGCAAGGTGAAGCCCGTCCACACACTCGATCTCGTGGTCCTCGGCGTGGAGTGGGGGAGCGGTCGGCGGCGGGGATGGCTGTCGAACATCCACATGGGGGCGCGCGATCCCGACACCGGCGAGTTCGTGATGGTCGGCAAGACCTTCAAGGGCATGACCGACGCGATGCTCGAATGGCAGACCGAGCGATTCACCGAACTGAAGACGGGCGAGGACGGCCACGTGGTGTGGGTGCGGCCCGAACAGGTCGTGGAGGTCGCGGTCGACGGCGCGCAGTCGTCCACTCGCTATCCCGGCGGCGTCGCGCTCCGCTTCGCACGGGTGAAGCAGTACCGCGACGACAAGGCCACGGCGGATGCCGACACGCTCGACGCGGTGCGTTCTCTCCTCCCCGGCGCTCGGATCTGACACGCTGTCAGGCATGACGGCAACGCTGGGCACGGGGACCACGGACGCACGATCGATCGTCGAGACGCTGGGCTACCGGCCCTTCGACGCGGACAACCACTACTACGAGGCCACCGACTGCGTGACCCGGCACCTCGACCCCCGGCACGCCACCCGATTGTTCCAGTGGTCCCAGATCGACGGTCGCTCGTATCCCGTGCTCGGCGGCACGGTGTTCCGCGGCGTCAAGAACGCGACCTTCGACCCGGTCGCCTTCCCCGGCGTGCTCGCCGACTACTTCCGGGGCAACCCCAACGGCGACGACCCGCTCGAACTCCTCAGCCGTCACGAGCCGATCCGGCCCGAGTACCGCGACCGCGACGCCCGTCTGGCGACGATGGACGATCACGGCCTCGACTCGGTGTGGCTGTTCCCGACACTCGGGATGATCTACGAAGAGCCGCTGAAGCACGACCCAGAGGCGGTCACGCTGCTGTTCACCGCGTTCAACGACTGGCCCCACATCGAGGCGTTGCCCGAACCCCTGCAGTACGCCGCCGAGGTGACGCACCTGTCGAAGGGCGACCAGCGCAAGATACTGAAGGACAACGTGATCGAACTGAACGCCCGACGCCCGGACTGAGGGTCCGGCCTGAGGGTCTGGCCCTGCCTCGCTCGGGTAGAGAAGCCCGATGACGACCGCACTGCTCTGGTTCCGCCGCGACCTCCGCCTGTCCGACAATCCGGCCCTCGTCGAAGCGGTGCGTTCGGCGGACGACCTCGTCGGTGTCTTCTGTCTCGACCCGACGTTGTGGGAAGCCGCCGGCGCCATCCGGCGGCGGTACCTGCTCGACAGCCTCGACGCCCTCGACGAGTCGATGGACGGCAACCTCGTCACCCGGCTCGGTGACCCCGTCGAGGTCGTCCCGTCACTGGCGGACGAGGTCGGCGCGGCGTCGGTCCACCTGGCCGAGGACTTCGGTCCGTACGGGCGGGATCGTGACGAGGCCGTCGGCGGCGCGCTCGAGGAGGCGGGAATCGAGTTCGTGCGTACCGGTAGCCCGTATGCGATCGACCCCGGCACGATCTTCACGAAGAGCGACACGCACTACAAGGTCTTCACACCGTTCTCGCGTTCGTGGCGCGAGCACGGCTGGCCCGACCCCGTCGCGAAGCCAGCGTCGATCATCTGGCGACCGGCGCCGTCGGACGAGTTGCCCGAGCGCCCCCACATCGGCGACATGGAGCTGGCTCGTGCCGGCGAGGACGCCGCCAAGAACCGACTGGACCACTTCCTCCGGTCGAAGGTCGAGGACTACGAGGAGGCTCGCGATCGCCCCGCCGACGACGCGACGTCGCGCCTGTCGGCGGACCTCAAGTGGGGTGCTCTGCATCCCCGCCAGATCCTCGCTCGACTCGGCCGGACGCAGGGGGAGAAGACCTTCGCCACCGAACTGTGCTGGCGCGACTTCTACGCCGACGTGTTGTTCCATGTGCCCGAGTCCGCTCGCGAGTCGTTGAACGAGCGAGTCGCCTCGATGCCGTGGGACACCGGTGACGGGGCCGACGAGGTGTTCGAGGACTGGTCGCAGGGCCGGACCGGCTACCCGATCGTCGACGCGGGCATGCGCCAGCTGCTCGCCGAGGGGTGGATGCACAACCGGGTGCGGATGATCGTCGCCAGCTTCCTCGTGAAGGATCTCCACCTCGAGTGGCAGCGCGGTGCACGTTGGTTCATGCAGCACCTCGTCGACGGTGACCTGGCCTCCAATCAGCACGGCTGGCAATGGACCGCCGGGACCGGAACCGACGCCGCGCCGTACTTCCGCATCTTCAACCCCACCACCCAGGGGGAGCGTTTCGATCCGACCGGCGACTATGTGCGGCGGTACGTGCCCGAACTCGCGGGAGTGGCCGGCAAGGCCGTTCATCAGCCATGGACGCTCGACGACCCGCCGGCGGACTACCCGGCGCCGATCGTCGACCATGCGGAAGAGCGAGAAGAGTCGCTCCGTCGATACGAGCACACGTCTGGCACTCGGTAACATCGAGTGCCAACGAGAGGCGACCTGGGAGGTGACCCGATGCTCGACGACCGCAAGGCCGCCATCTTGCGCGCTGTGGTGCAGGAGTACATCGAGACCGCCCAACCCGTCGGGTCGGGGCGCATCGCCGACGCCGATGGCGTCGACGTGAGTTCGGCGACCGTGCGCAACGAGATGGTGACGCTCGAGACCGAGGGCTATCTCGTGCAGCCCCACACCAGCGCTGGTCGTATCCCGACGCAGAAGGGCTACCGCTACTTCGTCGACACGATCGGCTCGCCCGGCGCGCTCAAGGGCGAGCACGCGCGACAGGTCAGCTCGTTCTTCCGCGCTGCGCACGGCGAGATCGAGGAGATGCTCGAGGCGACCTCTCGTCTGCTCTCGGGAATCACCGACTGGACCGGAGTCGTGGTGCCGCCTCCGTCGACGGAGACGCCGTTGCGGTCGATCCACCTCGTGCAACTCGCGCCCCAGCACGTGCTGGCGGTGTCGGTCTACGGCGACGGATCGATCGACAAACACACGGTCGATCTCGACGTCGAGGTGTCCGACGAGCAGGTCTCGGTCGCATCGGCGCACCTGGCTGCGCAGATGATCGGCACCGTGCGCGGCTCGGAGCCGACCATGGTGTCGCCGAGCGGGGATGCGGTCACCGACGCGATCGCCGGCGCGGTGGTCGCCACGCTCGGCTCCAGCAACGAGCCCGACGCTCCATCCGACGTCTTCGTCGGTGGGGCGTCTCGCGTCGCCTCTGCGTTCGACGCGGTCGAGACGGTGCAGGAGGTGCTCCATGTTCTCGAGCAGCAACTCGTCGTGGTCACGCTCCTGCGCGATGTCGTCGACCGGGGTCTGCAGGTCGCCATCGGCTCCGAGACCGGCATGGAGACGCTCGCGAACGCGGCGCTCGTCGTCGCCCCGTACACCGTGGACGGCGAGCGCGCCGGTTCGATCGGGGTACTCGGCCCGGCCCGCATGGACTATCGGGAGGCCATGGCGGCCGTCGCCGCCGTGAGCAACCGCCTCGAGACACGACTGACTGAAGGCTGATCTGGTGAGTGATTTCTACGAACTGCTGGGTGTCTCGCGTGACGCCTCGGCCGACGAGATCAAGAAGGCGTACCGCAAGCGTGCCCGCGAGCTGCACCCGGACGCGAACCCCGGCGACGCCGAGGCCGAGCAGCAGTTCAAGGAACTGGCCCGGGCGTACGAGACGCTCCGGGACGCCGACAAACGGGCTCGCTACGACCGCTTCGGCGACACCGGCAACGGGAACGGCGGCGGTGGCGGTGGCGGTGACCCCTTCGGGTTCGGCGGCGGCGGTGGCGTCGGCGACATCTTCGATGCGTTCTTCGGTGGCCAGAGCCCCTTCGGCGGGGGGCGACGCGGTCCCACCGGTCCCGCACGGGGACCGGACCTCGAGGTCGTCACCGAGTTGGACTTCACCGAAGCCGTCTTCGGTGCCCAGCACAAGGTCGATGTCCGCACCGCGGTCGCGTGCGACACGTGCGAGGCGACGGGCGCGCAGGCCGGGTCGGGCCCCACGACGTGCACCGACTGCGGCGGCGTCGGTCAGGTCCGCCAGGTCCGCCAGTCCCTGCTCGGCCAGATGGTCACGACCGGTGCCTGCCCCAGCTGCAACGGCGCCGGTGCGATCATCGAGAATCCGTGCGACGACTGTTCCGGGGAGGGGCGACGCCTCGAGGACAAGACGTTCACCGTCGACATCCCGCCGGGGGTCGACGCCGCGTCGACCTTGCGCCTCCAGGGGCGCGGCGCGGTCGGTCAACGCGGCGGCGGTGCGGGCGACCTGTACGTCAACTTCCGGGTCCGCCCCCACGACCGGTTCACCCGTGACGGCGTCGATCTCCACGCCGACCTCCACATTCCGGTGACGCAGGCCATGCTCGGCGCCGACGTCGAGTTCGAGACGCTCGACGGCATCGAGGAGATCACGGTCCCACCGGCCACCCCCACTGGGCACACCTTCCGGTTTCGTGGCAAGGGTGTCCCGGTCGTGAACCGGTCCGGCCGAGGCGACCTGCACGTGCACGTCGTGATCGACCTGCCCCATGACCTCGACGAGGAGCAGGAGGCGCTCGTCCGCCAGCTCGCCGAACTTCGCGGCGAGTCCGTG
>JAPKDO010000513.1 GCA_028822535.1 Acidimicrobiales bacterium | reverse complement strand
CGCGACGTCGACGGTGCAGGCCGTCTTCGGCATCGGCTCGCTCGAGACGGACGCCGGCCGACGGCTCGAGGCCCGGCACCTCCCTCCCGACGATCCGTTCAAGCCTCCCGCCGCCCACCTGGACATGGTCGATGACATGAGGCGTTTCGTCGAACGGCTCGACGCTCGCCGCCACCACGGCCTCGACGTGCATTCCGTGGAACTGGCAAACGAGTTCCACGCGACGGTCCCGGGCATCGTGTTGTCCCGGGCTCTTCGCCACCTCTACGACGACTGATATCGAGTCGCCGCCGGCTATGACGACGCCACCTTCGTCGGCCACGACTGGGGAGCGATGGAGTAGATGCTCGGCCTCGACTGACCGAGCGCTATCCGCGGACGGCGACCCCGGGTTCAAGGTCGTCCGAGTGGACGGCGACGGTCGATCCGCTCGAACCGGTGATCTCGATGTCGACGAGCGTGCCGTCCTCGAGGTGCACGGCGTAGCCACCGCGGTCGAGCTTGACGATCGACTCGGCGGGAACGGTGAGGACGTCGTCGGTGGCGGTGGTCGTGCGGGTCGCCGTGACCGACACCGGGGCGACGTCGAGGTCCGGCTGCTCGCTCAATCCCGCGATCGCCGTCGCTCCGCCACGGGGGTTCACGACGACCGACGCGACGATGGCCGTGACGGTCGGTCCGCCGCGAACAGCGACCTCGAACTCCTGGCCGGGTTGGACGAGCGACACCATGGCGGGCTCGACCGTCAGCGACGCCTCGAGCTCTCGGCCGGCGACATCGAGCACGTCATCCCCGTCGACGATCTCGTCCCCGACGGCGACCTGGACGGCGGTGACGGTGACGGAATCGGGGGCGAACACGACGGCGCCGAGCGGGATGCTTCCCGAGGCGTCGAGCCCGAGGTCGGCCTGCCACGCCGCGACAGCCGAGGACGTGGTCGACGTGAACGAGTCATCGACCGTGCCGACGTCGTAGCCGAGGTCGGTCAGGTAGGTCTCGAGTTGTGTGACGTCGGGTCCGGTCACGTCCGGTTCGAGTGTCCGCCACGCCGGCGATGATCCGGGGAGCAACAGCACCGGCGATCCATCGACTCGGTAGAGGGCGTCGCCCGGAGCGATGACGTCGCCGACCGACGGGACGTCGGTGACGAACGAGGCGGCCACGGGCTCCGGCGCCGGGGCGACCTCCGCAACGACACGAGGCTCGGCCTCCGCGACCGGTGCACCCTCGGCCGTTGGGGTCTCGGATTCCTCCGGCGCAGCGTCGGTCGTGACCGGCTCGTCGACCGCCGACAGGTCGTCGTCGCCGTCGACGCCGTCGACGCTCGGATGGGTGATCGTTCGTTCCAGCGGCTGGAGCGAGCCGGCGAGGGAGATCTCCTCGGTGAGTTGCCGGGACTCGACCTGCACCGTGTCCGGCGAGGCGATCGTCGGCTCCGGGTCGTCGCCGCGGGTGAGCACGACGACGCCGAGGACGACGGCGGCGACCGCGGCCACAGCCAGGAGTGTTCGCTTGGTAGGCATCAGTTGGCTCGCAGTGCTTCGGTGGGCGACAGGTTCGCGG
>JAPKDO010000512.1 GCA_028822535.1 Acidimicrobiales bacterium | reverse complement strand
GGTTGGATCGTGATGTCGATGCGACTGCAGTGGCCGGCCATGGCTTCGTCGACGGAGTTGTCGACGACCTCCCACACGCAGTGGTGCAGTCCGACAGGACCGGTCGATCCGATGTACATGCCGGGGCGCTTGCGGACGGCCTCGAGGCCCTCCAGGACCCGCATGTTGTCGGCGCCGTAGGCGGTGGGTTCGGTGGAAGTCACAACGGTGTCATCCTACCAGTCACCCCCCGACAGCCGGACCATGTCGAGGACCTCCCGACCCGGGCGTCCAGGCCCGGTTTCCCGGGCGCGAAGTCGGATGAAGCGGTAGGTTCCGGAGACACCGGAACGGCGTCGTGAACGATCGGCGGCGCCTGGGTAGGACCAGGGGGGACGGGTGCCGAAAGACACGGGCATGGGCACGACGACCGACGCCGAACTCGACGAGGAACCCCTCGACCGGGACGAGATGATCCTCGTGGATCGACTCTGGCGTTCGGGCACGAGCGCCACCGCCGTCTCCCCCAGCACCCGCCGCGATCTCGGGCTGCTACAGCGCTTCTTGTCACTCGACGACCGCAAGGCCGTCGTCCCGCTGCTGCGACGTCACCGCGTCGCCACCTGGCGCCTGGCGTGCGCGATCACGCTCGACGTCGACACGGCCGAGATCGTTGTCGAGGAAGCATGGCGAGAGGTGCTCGAAGGTGACGGCGCCCCGATCGGCACCTGGTCGAATCCGCGAGCGTGGCTCTTCGACATCGTCCGCCGTCACGGTCTCGAACAAGGTGCTGCCCCCGGGGTCGAACTCGACCTCGACGCCGACATCAGCATGTTCCCGCTCGATCAGGCCGGCGACATCGGCCTGCTCGCCGCGTCGTTCTCGCTGCTCGACGAGGTCGCCCGCACCGCCGTGTGGCTGCACGCCGTCGAAGGATTCGACGATGTCGACACGGCGTTCGTGCTCGGCCTGAAGCGGCTCGAGACCCATGACCTGATCGACGGAGCGATGGGCGACCTGCGGGTCGCCGCCGTGCGCGGTCAACTGCTGGCCGCGACCGACCGCTGCCGACCGGCGCTCGAGACGTTCCTCGGCTACCTCGACGACGACCTCGACGCCGACGACGAACAGGAACTGCTGCTCCACCTGAGCCGCTGCCGGCGCTGCGCCACTCGTCTCGATGCTGTCGAAGCTCCCGGGCTGTCGCTGGTGGACCGGGTGCTGGCGCCGCCGGAGCAACTCACCCAACGGCTCCGCCAACTCGTCGCCCTCCCCGCCGGCGCCTAGAACCGTCCGGTTCCGACATCGGCTGCACCGTCTAGGAGCGACGGCCGGGACGTTCGACCCGCACGTCGACACCGGTGACGCGGCCGGCGCCCAACAAGCCGTCGAGGCGCTCGACCAGGTCGGATTCCAGCCAGCGGACGTGACTGACCACGGCCGGGTCATCGGCGACCAGGACCAGGCGGCCGCCGTCGAGGCCGGCGGGCCGGGTCCGTGCGGCCAACACGGTGCCCACGACCTCTTCCCCGCGGTTGAACACGAGGTCGACGGCATCGGTGCCCGGCGCACCCATGCCCCGCAC
>JAPKDO010000171.1 GCA_028822535.1 Acidimicrobiales bacterium | reverse complement strand
TCGTCTCTTTCTCGCCCGCAAGGGCGAGAAAGCGTGGGCGTAACAGGACTCGAACCTGTGACCTCACGCGTGTGAAGCGTGCGCTCTAGCCAGCTGAGCTATACGCCCTCTCGGGAGCGGGAGACTGTACTACTGGTCGGGAACGAAGCCGAAGCCCGGGGCGGGATAGATCTCGGTCGTGGCGATGTCGTCGAGCGGGATGTTGGCGAGCAGGCTGATCTCGACGTCGTTGTCGACGCCGGGTTCGAGCAGATCGACGAAGGTGTCGGAGGCCCCGACGATCCGCCCGTCGGCGTCGCGATAGACCGCGGTGACGGCGGTGTCGGTCAGCGCGTCGGGGAAGTCGGACCGGAGCGTGAAGGTCGTGCGTACGCCGCTGAACTCGGCTTCTTCGGTGAGCGGCTCGCCGACCGTGAAGCCGCCCTCGAAGCCGTCGGTCTCGCGCCACCGTGCGACGTCGAGTGTGACGGTCAGGTCGACGACGGGAACCGTCGGCGCGTCGAAGAACAGTCCACCGACCGCGACGGTCTGGCCGGGGAGGATGATCTCGAGGAACGCGGTGTCGGTGCCGATGGCCGCGCCGGTCTCGTCGAGCATCTCGACGTCGACCTGCACACCCTGCGCGAGGAACCCCTCGTGCGGGTTGGTGATGACGACGGCGAAGGTGCCTTCCCGGCGTTCGGCGTCGAAGCGGTCCTCGACGATCGTGACCCCCTTGTCGGCGACCGTCAGTCCTTCGGCCGGACCAGGCGGCACCGTGACCTCGGAGGTGAGGTCTTCGAGGCTCGGCGGGTCCGAGTCGGTGACCGAGGTCGCCTGGGCGTCTTCGCCGCGGGTGCCGTTCGCGCCGCCGTCGCCGCGATCGTCGGTCACCCAGCGGAACGCGAGCCCGACGAGCACGAGAAGCACGATGGCGATGAGCGCGACGATCACCGGAGTCCAGTGGCGGGCCGGCGACTCGGTCTCGATGTGTTCCTCCTCGGCCCACTGGCTCAGGAGGTCGACGCTGTCGGGGTCGACGGTCGGCGACAGGTCGTCCCACCCGATGAACGGGTCGGCGTCGGTGTCGTCCTCGGCGTCGCCGTCCTCGCTGTCCGGGGCGTGTGGCCCGACGGATGTGGGCGCGGCGGGGGAAACGTCCTCGTCAGGGCCGTTCACCGCCCGGAGTTGCTCGGCCCGTTTCCGGAGCCTGCCGATGAGGTCGTCCTCCTCGGGGATGGTGGGCTCGTCGCCCTCGCCCACGGTCAGGAGAGCGTCGTCTCGAGTCGTTCGAGCGCCGCGTCCTCGGTGATGTCGAGGGCGAACGCGAGCTCGGACACGAGCACCTGTCGCGCCTTGACGAACATGGACTTCTCGCCGGCGGACAAGCCCTTGTCGGCTTCTCGCAGCGCGAGGTTCCTGACCACCTCGGCGACCTGGTAGACGTCGCCCGACTTCAGCTTCTCCTGGTGGTTCTTGAACCGTCGGGACCAGTTGGTGGGCTCGCGCACGTCCTTCTTGGCCAGTACCTCGAAGACGTCCTCGACGTCCTCGACCGAGATCGGGTACCGCATGCCGATCTCCTCGGCCTTGTCGGCCGGGACCTTCAGCAGGAGTTCGCCGTGCGTCATGCGCAGGACGAGGAACTCCTTCTCCTCGCCGAACATCTCCAGCTTCTCCTTGGACTCCACGATGGCTGCGCCATGGTGGGGGTACACGACCTTGTCCTTGACCTTGAACGTCACTGGATCTCCTCGAAGAACTCCCCGCGTCGGTGGCTGCGGGGGCGGGTCAGTTTGTCAGATCCGGACGGTCATCCGGTGATCGCCACGCCCATCTAGATTCCGCTCCATGTTCGACCACGTGGAGCGCCGGGTGCTGGGCACGCTGATCGAGAAGGAGGTGACGGTCCCCGACACGTATCCCATGACGCTCAAGGGCCTGCTCGCGGGCTGCAACCAGAAGAACAACCGCGAGCCGGTCACGGATCTCGACACCTTCACGGTGCAGCGGACGCTCGATGCCTTGAAGGCACGTGGGGTCGTGCGGTTCGTGCACCCGTCCCACGGTGCACGTTCGACGAAGTTCCGCCACGTGCTCGACGAGGCGTTGTCGCTCGAACCGGCCGAACTCGCGCTCGTGTCGGTCCTGTTCCTCCGGGGACCCCAGACGCTGTCGGAGTTGCGGACCCGGACCGAGCGTGCCCATCCCTTCGACTCCCTCGACGACGTCGAGTCGTCCCTCGAGGAGCTCGCACGACGCGAGCCGCCGATGGTCGTCCATCTCGACCGACAGCCCGGACAGAAGGAGACCCGGTGGATGCACCTGCTCGGTGACGAAGAGGCCCCCTTCGTCGCGGAGCCCGATCCTGTGCCAGTCGTCGGCGAAGCCGCGCCGGCACCGGACCTCGCCGAACGCGTCGCCACGCTCGAGGCGCGTCTCGAAGCGCTCGAATCGGTACTCGCCGACCTCGGCGTGTCACCATCTCCGCCATGTTGACGTGGAGTGAAGAACAGCAGATGGTGCGCGATGCGGTGCGCCAGTTCGTCGAGAGCGAGGTCGCCCCGATGCGCGACGAGCTCGAGTTCGGGGACACGCCTCCCTACGACGTGCTGCGGAAGCTGTACTCGACCTTCGGTATGGACACCATGGCGGCCGAGCGGTTCGACAAGCAGATCGCATTCGAGAAGTCGGTCGAGGAAGCGGTCGCCAAGGGAGAGGAGCCGCCGGAGAAGCCGGCTTCCGGTGGCGGCGACGGCTCGATCACCATGCTCCCGATCATCGAGCTGTGTCGCTACAGCCCTGGCCTGGTGACCGCCCTCGGCGTGTCGACCGGCCTCACGTCGGCGGCCATCAACTCGAAGGGCACCATTCGCCAGAAGGAGCGGTGGGGCAAGGACCTCCTCACGCTCGAGAAGATCGGCGCCTGGGCGATCACCGAGCCCGGGTCGGGTTCCGACGCATTCGGTTCGATGAAGGCGACGGCCCGCAAGGACGGCGACGAGTACGTCCTCAACGGGTCCAAGACCTTCATCACCAACGGCCCCTACGCCGACACGATCGTCTTCATCTGCAAGCTCGACGAGGGCAACCCGCCCGAAGAGCGCAAGATCCTCAACTTCATCCTCGACTCCGGGATGGAAGGCCTCGAACAGTCCAAGCCGCTGCGCAAGATGGGCATGCACAGCTCGCCCACCGGCGAGCTCTTCCTCACCGACGTGCGCGTCGGCATCGATCGGCTCATCGGCGAGACCGAGGACCAGTCCAAGGGCGGGCGCGAGGGTGCCAAGGCCACGTTCCTGATCGAGCGTTCCGGCGTCGCCGCCATGGCGTTGGGCATGATCGAGAAATGTCTCGAACTGTCGGTCGAGTACTCCAAGGACCGAGTCCAGTTCGGCCAGCCCATCGGCCAGTTCCAGCTCATCCAGGAGAAGCTGGCCCGCATGGAGGTCGCTCGCCTCAACGTGCAGAACCTGGTGTTCCGCGCCATCGAGTCGCAGGCGGCCGGCGCGACCGGAGGCATGACCCTGGCCGAGGCGTCGGCGATGAAGCTGTACTCCGCGCGCGCCGCGACCGAGGTCGCGCTCGATGCCGTCCAGATCTTCGGCGGCAACGGCTACATGTCGGAGTTCCACGTCGAGCAGCTCGCACGCGACGCCAAGGTGTTGCAGATCTACGCCGGCACCGACGAGATCCAGATCACCCACATCGCCCGGGCGTTGCTCGCCTGAGCGCGTGAGCCCGCCGCGCGTCGTCTCCATGGGCGAGGCCCTCGTCGACCTCCTCGAGGTCGACGGTGGGGAACGACTGTGGCGCGCCGTGCCGGGCGGCGCGCCCATGAACGCAGCGATCGCTGCGGCTCGGCTCGGTGCGCCCACGACGTTCCTCGGCGTCCTGTCCGACGACCAGTTCGGCGACGTGTTGCGGTCGCATCTGGCGGCATCGCTCGTCGACCACGCGCATTGCCCGACGACGACGGAGCCGACGACGCTCGCACTGGTGTCGGCGGGAGAGGACGGTGACTTCACCTTCCATGCCGCAGGCACCACGGCGACGTCGAAGCTCGCCAACGACCTGCATCTCCCGGCCGACGTCGGCATCGTCCACGTGAGCGGGTCCGTCGCCATGGTGATCGAACTGGTGGCCTCGCGACTCGAGGGGTTGCTGGCAGCGTCACAGCACCGTGCGCTCATCCATGTCGATGCCAATCCCCGCCCGCAGATCATCGGACGCGACCGCTACCTGCGACGGTTCAACCACTGGCTCGGTCTGGCCGACGTGCTCAAGCTGAGCGTGGACGACATCGAGTGGATGAGCCCGGGCGCCGACCCGGTGCAGACCGCCAAACACTGGGTCACGCCCGGTGAAGACGGGGACCACGTACCCGGGGTGATCGTGCTCACCCGGGGCGGGAGCGGTGCGACGGTGATCCGGGACGATCTGGTGATCGATGTCGACGCGCCGAGCGTCGACGTGGTCGACACCGTCGGTGCGGGCGACACGTTCGCCGGTGCCGTCCTGGCTGCGCTGTCCGCCCATCACATCGCGTCGCGCGACGCGCTCGACCGTCTGGACGGCCAGTGGTGGCGGACGGCCGCGACCTACGCGACCAAGGCAGCGACGATCTCGTGCACTCGTGCGGGCGCCGATCCGCCTCGACGGGTCGAACTCACCTGAACGGGCCGAGGCCCGTGGCTACAGCCCGAGATGTCGTTTGGAGATGATCTCCTTCATGATCTCGGTGGTTCCGCCATAGATCGTGGTGACGCGGGCGTCTGCGTAGGCGCGGGCGATCGGATATTCCGTCATGTATCCGTAACCACCGAAGAGCTGAAGGCACTTGTCGACACAACGCTTCTGCAACTCGGTGCACCACCACTTGGCCATCGACGCCTCCTCGGCGGTGAGCGTCCCGTCGTTGAGTGCCACGACGCACCGGTCGACATAGGCCTGCGCGACCTCGACCTCGGTGGCGACCTCGGCGAGCACGAAGCGCGTGTTCTGGAACGACCCGATCGGCTGACCGAACGCCTGGCGTTCCTTGACGTAGTCGACCGTCCACCCGAGCGCAGCGCGTGCGGCGGCGACGCCGGCCGCGGCGATCGAGAGTCGCTCCTGAGGGAGCTTGTCGACGAGGTGATGGAAGCCGCGACCTTCCTCGCCGAGCAGGTTGGAGGCCGGGACGCGAACATCGGAGAAGAAGAGTTCGGCGGTGTCCTGGCTGTGCATGCCGATCTTGTCGAGGTTGCGACCGCGCTCGAAGCCGTCGGTCCCGGCCTCGACGACCAGCAGCGACATCCCCGAGTGCTTGGCGCTGGGGTCCGTCTTCACGGCGACGATCACGAGGTCGCTGTTGATGCCGTTGGTGATGAAGGTCTTCGACCCGTTGACCACGAAGTCATCGCCGTCGCGGATCGCCGTCGTGCCCATCGACGCCAGGTCGGAACCGATGCCCGGCTCGGTCATCGCGATGGCGGTGATGAGATCGCCCGAGGCGATGCCCGGAAGCCAGCGGGCTTTCTGCTCGTCGTTCGCCAACGTCAGGAAGTACGGGAGGCAGATGTCGTTGTGGAGCGTGAGGCCGAGCCCGGCGCCCCCGGCACCCACCCGCTGGATCTCCTCGATGACGACGAGGTTGTAGCGGAAGTCGCCGACGCCGCCGCCGCCGAACTCCTCGGGGATCGCCATGCCGAGGAAGCCGTGCGACCCGGCCTTGGAGAACAGGTCTCGGTCGGCGAGCCCAGCGGCCTCCCATGCCTCGAAGTTCGGCAGGATCTCCGCGTCGACGAAGCGTCGGAAGCTGTCCCGGAAGAGGTCGTGTTCGTCATCGAAAATCGTTCGTTCCACGTCGATGGACCGTAGTGCCGCCCGCTGTTCCGATCGCAGAGCGCGTCGGTACCATGCCAGCCCGATGTCACGGGTCTCCGCACTTCTCGTCGCGCTGGTGCTCGCGCTGACGGCAATGGTGTCGCGGCCCGCGTCTGCACAGGAGGATCCGCCGACGACGTCGTCGACCACGACGACCACGACGACGACGACCTCCACGACGACGACGACCGTGCCGTCCTCGTCGTCGAGCACCACGCAGCCCCCGGGGCCCGACGACACGACGACGACGTCCACGACGATCAACGAACTCGATCCCGTCGGCGAGGTCGACGCCCCACCCGAGGACGTGCCGATCTCGGACGTGACGATCCCGCCCCCGCCGGGCGAGGTCGTCGACCCGAATGTGGCCAGCCGAGTCATCCGACGCGAGTTGACCGTCGCCCGGGCCGAGGCGGTGCAGAGCGAACAAGAGGTCGCGGATGCGTCGCGGACGGTCGACGAGCTGTCCGACCGGCTCGCCGGACTCCAGCGTGATCTCGCTCGCCTCGGCGTCGCGCAAGAGCTGTCGATCCAGCGTCTCGAGATCGCCGAGGCGACGTTCCGCGAGCGGGTCGCGAACGCCGTGGTACGCGGGAACGCTGCCGAGCTCGACACGATCGTCGCCGCCCGCGACTCGACCGAGTTCGGAGCCCGGCGGGTCTTGTTGCAGAGCATCGCCGAAGCCGACAGCGACGCCGTCATCGAGTACCTGGCAGCCAAGGAGGTCGTCGACGAGGGCGTACTCGCCGCGATCGACGACGTCGGCCAGACCCGCCGCGAGCTTCGTGCAGCGCGCAAGCATCTCGAAGAGGTGTTGTCGCTCAACGCCGAGCGCCGCTTCCAGCTCGCCGTGTTCGCCGCCGGCTCCGAGATCGTGATCCAGGGCTTCGTGTTCCCGGTGGGCCAGCCCTACAGCTTCATCGACTCGTGGGGATTCCCGCGGATGACGGGAACCGAGTACTCCCACGGTCACCAGGGCGTCGACATCATGGCCGACTTCGGGACGCCGCTCTACGCCGTCGAACGAGGCATCGTCATCCGTGTCGGCAACGACATCCTCGGCGGCCAGAAGCTCTGGGTGAAGGGCCAGTCCGGGACCTACTACTACTACGCCCATCTCCAGGCGTTCGTCGAAGGCGTGGGCGAGGGCACGCCCGTCGAGGCCGGCGACGTCGTCGGCTTCGTCGGCGACACCGGCAATGCCAAGGGCGGTGCCCCTCACCTGCACTTCCAGGTGCACCCCGGTGGCGGCGACGCCGTGAACCCCTACGGACTGTTGCGCGTCGTCGCCGACCTGTCGGCCACGAGCTGATGGACCTCACCGCGACGCTCGACGCCGAGTGCACCCCCGAGGCGCTCTTCGGCTGGGTCGGCACGCTCGACACCTATGACCGGTGGCTCGAGATCGTGCCCCGGACCGAACCCGCGCCGGCTGCCCCCGGCGATCCCGGGCCGGCGTGGTTCGTCACCCTCCGAGGGCGGCTCGGGCCGCTCGCACGCTCGAAGCGGCTCCGGATGGTGCGAACGAGCGAGCAGGCGCCGGATCGAGCGGTCTTCGAACGACGCGAGACCGATGGTCGCGAGCACTCGGCATGGGTGCTCACGGCGACGGTCACGAACGACGGGCCGACGAGCACCTTGACGATGGACCTGCACTACGGCGGGTCGTTGTGGGTGCCGTTGCTCGACCGACTCCTGACGAACGAGATCGAGGCGTCTCGCGAGCGCCTACGGGCGCTGGTCGCTTCGGGCTGACCACCGGCCACCGTCGCAGCGGACATCGAGCGCGACGCCATAGAGGGCGCTCAGGTGCTCGGAGGTCAACAGGTCCGACGTGGGCCCGGCCGCGATGAGCCGGCCCTGGGCGAGCAGCACGACTCGGTCGAACGCAGGCGGGATCTCCTCGAGGTGGTGGGTCACCAACACGAGTGGGGCGTCGATCGTCGCGGCAGCGTGGTCGAGACGACGCACCAGGTCTTCGCGTCCGCCGACATCGAGTCCAGCGGTGGGTTCGTCGAGCGCGACGAGGCCGGGGGAGCCGGTGAACGCTCGCGCCAGCAGCACGCGCTGGCGCTCGCCGGCCGAGAGCGTGCGGAGCGGCCGGAACTCCGCCTCCCGGTCGATGCCGAAGAGGCGGAGGCGAGCGGAGGCGTCGTCGTGGTCGTCGGCTGAGTAGGTGTGCCACCAGGTCTCGAGCGCGGCGTTCGGTGCCGCCAGCACGACCTCGTGCGGGGTCATCGCCGGGCGCAGCATGTCGCTCAATGCCTGGCTCGTGTAGCCGATTCGTTTCCGCAGCGCTCGCATGTCGGTCCGCCCGAGTCGCTCACCGAGCACGGTCGCGACCCCGCCCGACGGCCGTTGCCAGCTGGCGACCAGACGGAGCAACGTGGTCTTCCCCGATCCGTTCG
>JAPKDO010000170.1 GCA_028822535.1 Acidimicrobiales bacterium | reverse complement strand
GCGGCTTCACAGACGAAGGTCTCACGATCTCCTACTACACCCGCCGCACCGTTGCTGCCGACACCCTGATGCAGATGGGACGCTGGTTCGGCTACCGCCCCCACTACAGCGACCTCGTCCGGCTCTACATTGGCCGCAACGTGCCAGGACCGAGGAAGACGGTCATCGACCTGTACAAGTCGTTCGAGGCAATCGTTCTCGACGAGGAGGACTTCCGCGAGGAGCTCCGCCGCTTCCAGGGCTTCGACGACGACGGCCGGCCCCTCGTGCGCCCGATGGACGTGCCGCCGCTGGTGTACCAGAGCCTGCCATACCTCAAGCCGACCAGCAGCAACAAGATGTACAACGCCGAACTCACAGAACAGGGCGAGGGCGGCAAGGTCGTCGACTTCAACCAGCAGGGCCAGCACGAGGACGAGGTGAACGAGCGGCACTTCCAAGCCGTGCAGTCACTGCTCGACGCCGCCCACACCACCGGCCAGTTCTTCTACGTCAACGAAGCCGGGTCTCCGCAACCGTGGAAGGCCCGCTACGGCATCGTTGATGCGAACGTCCTCATCGACGTCATCACCCAGTTCCGGTGGGCGAAGAACTTCAAGTTCGACCCCTACGTCGCTTTCATGCACAAGGCGATCAAGGAAGGCACTCTCAAGGACTGGGCGATCATCGTCCCCGAGCTCGACACGCTCCCCACTAGGACCGTCGAAGGCCGGAGCCTCAAGATCATGCGCCGCTTCCGTCGCACGGACAGGCCGGAGCAGTTCTCCGGCTCGTCGACCCGCCAGCGCGACGCGCTCCTCGCGATCTCCAGCGGGATCGATGCCCAGACCGTCGACATCGACGGCGCCATCGCCTCAGCACTCGAACGGCCCGAGTACAAGCATGTCAAGGACCTCAAGGTCGCAACCCGCGGTGCCCTCCTGTTGACCTTCGCCGGCGACAGCAGCGCGGCTCGGTACCACGACGCCAAGGGCGTCACCGACCCGAAGCTGCTGCCAGATCCGACGAAGCCGAAGGACATCGCGACGCTGTTCTCCTACTCGCTCCCCCTGGCCTCTGCGCCGGCCGGCCGCATCGCCTTCACGGTGCGCCGGAAGGACCGGCCCGACGATGCGATCGTCGACGCCCCGCCGGGGGACCACGATCGCCCTCCCCTGGCCCGTCGATCAACCGCATTTGAGCGTCCACTTGGGAATGTCTATAGCGTTCCGGACGACGGGGGCCCGTCTCTGGAGGACGTCTCGGAGCGTCCCTCAATCATCGCGCCGGTCCGGTTCAGTGACTGACGCGACCAAGGTCATCGTCCGGCGGGTGTCCGCCGACGACGGTGTGCTGTCACAGATTGCTGCCTTTCGCTGTGCTGACCAGACTGCCGACCACGAGGTTGAAGTAGAACGCTGGATTCAGGACGAACTTGCGTCTTGGGCGTTTGCCCCTGGAGCCGCCGACGATGAACCGCAACTTCTCGCGACACTTGACGTCCAAACCGGGGCCCTCATCGGGCTCTTCGCCCACGAGCATGCATGGATGCAGAGCGGCGACGTCACGATCGCGGCGGAGAAGATCGCTCTCGTCGCGGTTGGCTTGGACTACCAGGGCAAACGTGACGTCGAGAACCGGCGCTACAGCGACATCGTGATGAGTTCAGGTCTCCAGGCCATCGAAATGCGCACACCGCCCCATCGGCGAGTCTTCGGTCTGGTGCATATCGACAATGAAGGCAGTTTCCGACTTCTGGAGCGTCACAACATGTCGCGCCGAATTTCTAGAGACGTGATGACCGAGATTGTCACTCACAACTGAACCTGATGTGGCCTGGTGAAACGCGACCTAGCGACCGTCGCCACAGCAGAGCCAACCGCCCGCAGCGCGACACCAATCGCCAAGCAGCTGACCTTGATCGCGTCCCAGACCAGGATCAGCACAATCACGTTGAGCCAGCCGGGTGCGCCGTGCGCGACGGCATCGGCCACGACATGCATGACCACCAACAGACAGACAGCTGTCGAAGCGAGCACGGCAGCGCTCCGCCACCGAGGCTGCCGGGCCCGCATGCGTCGTACCAGCAGGTTCGTGGGCGCGTAGAACTGAAGGTAGCGGTGCAGGGCCGCGACAGCAGCGATCGCTGGCAGCGCGAGCAGGATCAGCATGGGTGCCTCCACATCGGTTGGTCTTCCTCGATATCGCGGCGCGCCGACCGCGCCGGATGACGCCCCTCGCCCCTGTGGAGGACGGCCGCCACAGCCACCTATGGAGCTGGAATGGATCGAACCTCCATCGACAGCGACGGAGTGGCGCGCTGGGCCACGGGCTCCGAGCCGGCCGCTCGGAGGGCTGAGAGGGCACGCTGACGACCCGCGCGCTGAGCGTCGTTCTTCGCGCCACCGCCCACCGGCAGGTCGGAGGCGATCTTGTAACGGTCGCGGTATGCCGCGACCGTCGTCGCCGCGGCGAGCCGAGCATCGTCATCGCCCGCCCCAGAGGCGCGTGGCCCGACGCGTTGGGTCCATGCCTCGTGTCTTGCCACTGCGTGCGCGGCGAGGGCGCGGGCGCGCGCCTCGATCAACTCCTTGCGCTCGTCGATCGCTTGACGGTCGTCTCGTGACATCGCGCCCAGCGGCTCGGGGATGAGGCCGGCGATCAGGCGTGGCCGGAGGCGACACCCACGCGGCGTACTCGCGGCGAGCTTGTCGACCCGGTAGCGGAGTACGGCGGCGATGTCGGCGGCGTCGTCGAGACCGTGACGGCCGACGACTCGCGGAACCAGTCGCTCCAGATCGTGGTGGTAGGCCTCCGCGCGACGGAGCGCTGCGGTGAGCGGGCCAAAGGCCGTTGACTCGACGACCTCGTTGTGCTGTTCAGGAGTCAAGCCCGATCGGCTCAGGAGATCGGCGAAGCGATCGTGCTGAGCCTCGGCAGCGATCGTCTCGAGTTCGGCGGCCAAGCGGTCGATGCCGCCGTGGAGCTCGTACTCGGCCGCGATCGTCTGCGTGGCCGAGAGGTCGGCGCCGCTGTGCTGGAGGACGCCGTACAGCACGGTTCTCGCAGTGACGTCATCCGCCTCAGGCGTGGAGTGGCTGTCATCGGGCTGGTCGAGGGCGACGTAGGCGATGTTGGAGTCGCGACCGCGGGTCATGGAGACATAGAGGTTCTCCCGCGTGGTCGACGAAGTCACGACAACGTGGGCCGTGTCCACGGTGATGCCCTGGGAACGGTGTGCGGTCACGGCGTACCCGAGGTCGACGTGTTCCGCGACGTATTCCGCCGGGAGGACTGTTCGCCCTCCGCCCGCTCCGAGGTGCTTGACCACGACGGCGCCATCGCGCCGGATGTCGGTGAGCAACCAGCGGTCGCCGTTCTTGACCCACCCGCGGCGCATCGTGCGGATGCGTCGATCGTTCTGGCGTGTGATGACGATGTCCCCGACCGAGGCTCGGCAGCCGTCGACCAGGTCGACCTCGTGCTGGTCGACCGCGCCGTCCAATAGCAGCCGCTCGGCCCGGGCGCGTTCGTTGAGCGCGCGGACGTCCCGAGCCGACTCGGTCACCAGGATGCTGGCACGGCCGGCGGCGCAGTCCGCTCGCCAGGCGACGTACGCGGCATCGACCACCTCGTCCGTGACGCCTTCGCGGATCCGCTTGTGACGGCCGTAGGCCGAGATGGCCTGGACGTCGCCGCGGCTCAGCGCCAAAGATGCGGCCTTCTCCCACTCGTTGGTGAAGCGGTGGATCTCGACCAGTTCGGGTGCATCCGCCCGTCGACTCACGAGAAGTGCGAAGGCCCCGCCGGCGTCGACGGACTGAAGCTGGTGGGGGTCGCCGACGAGCAGCATCTTGGCGCCCGCGCCTACGGCGATCCCGGTGAGCCGATCGAGTGTCTTGGTGTCCGCGAGAGTGGCCTCGTCGACGATCATCAGCTGGCCACGGCGGAGTTCGGTCCGTCCGTGGTCGTACTCGTGGAGCCACTTCGCCGTGTTCTCGCACGCGACACCGAGGTCGTCGGCCAACGCCTGGGACGCGGCAGCGGACGGCGCCAGACCGACCACGCTCCCCCGCCCGTGCTCCGCGATCCACGCCGTTCTTAGCGCTCGCATCGTCGTGGTCTTGCCTGCCCCTGCGGGGCCGACCAGTACGTCGACCTGGCGTCCCGAGCTGCAGATGCTCTCCACCGCACAACGCTGTTGCGCGCTCAGCCGGTCCTTTCCAGTCGCGGCCGCTCGCGCCGCAAAACTCGCGGCCACCGTCGGCGCGGTCACCTTCTCGGCGCGAGCCAACAGGCGCGCTTCGACCTCCAGGACCGCGGCCGAGGAGTACCTCTCGCCGTGCCGCGGACGGAACCGGCTCGTGCCATCCTCCCTCTGGAATCGGATCGGGCTGGTCGCGAGCTCCGGCGGGGTCAGGACGACGGACCGCAACTGCGCCGCGTCGACGACCAGCCCGACGACAGCCTCACGGTCCTCGCTCGTCGCGAACCTCAGATCCATGGTCTGCTTCGACGCTTCGGCCATCAGGTTCCAGTGCGTCCACACCGCCCGCTTCACAGACACCGCCGCGACCACGTCGACGCTGATCGCCTCGATCGCAGCCAGCGGCACGTCGTCGGCAGTCAGCGGGTTCCCGCCGTGGCCGATCACGTCGCGAGACCATGTCGACGGCTCGGTCCCCAACCGCTCGGCGGCGCGCTGTCGCCAGTCGGCTGTCAGGTCGGCGAGCGATCGGACCTCCTTCGGCGGGCGTGTGGCCAGCGTCGCCTGGGCTCGGAGTTCGACGACGGTCTTCGCTGACGGCGTGCGTCCGTGGCGGGCGGCGAACTCGGTGATGAGCTCGTCCTTCTTGAGTTCGATCTGGCGGGTGCGACTGGAGAACTCGGTGATCAGGTCGTCGCTGACGCCAGCGATCTCCCATCGAGCGTTCCGGTCGGGTCCCCGCTGCCGCAACTCCCACTTGATGCCGAGGTCGCGCGACAGGCGATCCGCGAGCAGCGCGTCGTAGTGCACCGACAGGCCGGTTCGGGAGGCGAATAGCGGGCGTCCGTCGAGGCTGCGCCAGCGGCCGTCCATGACGGTGAGCACCTTGTTGGCGATGACGACGTGCGTGTGGAGCTGCGGATCGCCGGCTCGCGAATCGAAGTGGTCGTAGGCAACGGCCGCAACGCCCGCCACGTTGACCTGGGCCACGGCGCCGTCTCTGTCGGAGATGCCTGCCCGGGTAGCAGCAACCTCTCGCTCGAACAGGTCGATCACGTCGGCGACCGCCCCGTGGTGGGCGGCAACGATCCGCTCCTGGGTGACGGCGTCGGCGACACCCCAGAGCACGGAGACCGACTTCGGGACGCTGAAGGTGAGGTCGAACCCCGCGACGGCTCGCCGCATGCCGGCCGCGGTCTCCTCAGCCTCGATCCGCGTCGTCTCGGCGGCGCGATCCTCCTGAGTCATTTCCGGATCGAGAGCGGCGACGCGTTCGTCGATACGGTCCGAGAGCTTCTTGTACGACGGATACGCGCGCCCGAGTTGCTCCCCCGTGATCGGGTCTCGGCCCATGCCGACAAGCAGCGCGAGCTGCTCCTCGCTCACGTGCATGCCTGGGCGAAGCTGGCCGGCACCGAAGGCACCGACACCGGATCCGAGCCCGCGGCCGGGCGGCGTACCGACCTCGGAGTAGTAGCGGGTCAGCGGCGTCGACAGGACGCGGTTGCCGTCGCCGGCAGCGACGCTGCGCAGCGGGTACTGATAGCCGCTGCCCGCGGACATCCGGCGCATCGAGACCGTCACGGCCGTTTCCGTCCCACAGCGCTCAGGTGCGCGCCCTTCTCCACAACCCCCTCGTTCTGCACACCGTGTGAGGGCAAGGGGGCGGTAGGCGAGGCGTGACGGAAGCAGGACGGGATGAGGACGCAGAAGGCGAGAAGCAGGTGGGAGGACGAGGTGAGCGAGGTGGGCTGAAGAGGCGACAGAGGATTGTGACGGGAGAAGGGAGAGGGCGGCGGGCTGAGGTGGGACGACGGGCTTGGGTCGAGGCGAGCACCTGACCCCCGAAGTGACCCGGTAAAGACATCGGGTCCGAATCCGTAAATCAGGCTTACGATGAGGTTCAGACGATGCACGCACCGCCCGCGGGGCGTCGTCGCGCCTCATCGCCCTCGGGCGAGAGTGTCAAGGGCCAGTAGGAACTGCCCAGGGGCGGTCATGAGACCTGCCCGGTGACGGTCACGAGATCTGCCCGGTGGTGGCCATGGGATCTGCCCAGGGGGCTGCGGGCCACCACCGACCAGGGTTGGTCAGCTCAACGGGCTCACCCCCTGCCCGGCGAGTGCCTGGGTGAGCCGCACGGAGTCGCCGCTGGTCTGGCAGACGTGTGCGTGGTGCAGGAGCCGGTCGACGGTCGCGGTGGCCAGGGTCTTGGGCATGAGCTCGTCGAAGCCCGCTGGGTGCAGGTTCGAGCTGATCGCGACCGACCGCTTCTCGTAGGCGGCATCGACGAGCCGGTAGAGCCCCTCGGCAGCATCGGCCGCGACGGGCAGCAGTCCGATGTCGTCGACGATGACGAGGTCGGCGCGCAGGACGCGAGCGATGGCCTTCGACACGAGAGGAAGCAGGACGATTACCATGAAGAATCGACTCGGGTTGACCTTCCTGGCGACCGGCACACTTCTGTTGGCCGCGGTGTCGGCGTGTGCCGACAACGACGCGGATCCTCCACCGACGACGCCAGCCACGTCGTCCCCCGCTGAGTCGTCGGATCCGACGGCCAGCGACTCGCCGACATCTCCGAACGACGCCGCGTCGGCGAATGCGACGACGGCAATGACCGACTACTACGCCGTCCTCGACGGGCTCAGGGCGGAACCCTCCAGCGATCTCAAGAAGCTCGAGACCGTCGCGATGGGCGCACAGCTCAACGCGGTGTAGACCCTCGTGAAGCGGCAGCGCGATCAGGGGCAGCGGCAGACCGGAACCACGGCCATCAGCGTCCCGGACGGCACCACGCAGCCGTCGGAAGCTGTGCCGTGACATCAAAGTGAGCCCAAAGTGAGCCTTAAGACCGGGTTTCGGAGGTCGGCACCAAGGGCCCCGAACGCATCACCGCAGGTCAAAGCCGGGCTTTCGTCAGCAACGCGACGCATTCGACATGGTGCGTCATCGGGAAGAGGTCGAAGGCACGCAGCGAGACCAGCCCGTAGCCGCGCTCGGCGAAGATCGCCACGTCGCGCGCCAGGGCCGCCGGGTCGCAGGCCACGTAGGCGACCGCGCGTGGGGACCGCGCCACGACCTGCTCCACGACCCTGCGCTTGGCGCCCTCTCGCGGAGGGTCCAGCACCACGAGGTCGAAGGCGTGGTCGTACGACGTCGCCAGGACCTCGCCGACGTCGCCCGCGCTCGCCTCGATCCCGGGAGCGTTGGTGAGGCTCAGCCGTGAGGCGCGGCGATCACCCTCGACCGCCACGACGCGGCCGGTCTCGCCGACCCGCTCGTGCAGGAAGCGCGCGAACAGCCCCACGCCGGCGTACAGGTCCAGCGCGGACTCCCCCGGTCGCGGGTCGAGGTAGGCGAGCACCGCCTCCACCAGGGCGTCGGGCGCCCCGGGGTGCACCTGCCAGAACCCACCGTCGGCGACCTCGAAGTCGACCCCCAGGGCGGCGTGCCGCGGGCCGTGGTGCGCCTCGAGCAGGCACTCCTCGACCGGCACCAGCTCGTGGGAGCGGTGCTTGCGCATCGCCTTGCCGCCGTCGGGGCGCTCGACGTAGCGCTGCCGGGTGCGCCAGCGCAGGCCCTGGTCGTCACCGGGCACCTGCTCGACGCTCACGTCGACCTCGAGACCCGCGAGCCGACGCAGCTGCTCGGCGACCACGTCGCCCTTCAGGGAGCGCTGTCGGACCAGGGACACGTGCTGGAAGTCGCAGCCCCCGCAGGCGTCGGGCCCGGCGTACGGGCAGGGTGCGGGGACCCGGTCGGCAGAGGCGCTCAGCACCTCGACCGCGTCGGCGCGCCAGAAGGTGTCGCCCGTCGATCCCTCGGTCACCTCGATGACGACGCGTTCGCCGGGCAGGGAGTGCCGCACGAAGACCGCCCGCCCGTCCAGGCGTGCGACGCAGAAGCCGCCGTGACCGACGGGGCCGACCTCCACCTCGGCCCGGGTGCCGACCATCGAGGTCCCCCGGGGGCGCCGCGGTCGGTGTCGACGCCGCTCAGCCACGGCGACCGGGGTCGCGTCGCTCGTCGCCCAGGCCGCCCCGCAGGTCGCCGGGCCGCACCCCCAAGAGATCG
>JAPKDO010000169.1 GCA_028822535.1 Acidimicrobiales bacterium | reverse complement strand
GCAGGAGCCTTCTTCTTCGCCGGCGCCTTCTTCGCAGGAGCCTTCTTCTTCGCCGGCGCCTTCTTCGCAGGAGCCTTCTTCTTCGCCGGCGCCTTCTTCTTGGCCGGCGTCTTCTTCTTCGTTGCCATGTTCTCCCTCACCTGGTCCGATGTCTCGCTGGTGGTCTCCTCGGCGGCTGCGGCCTCGCGAGCACGCAACTTCCGCCGCTGCGACACGCTGAGCTTTTGTTGACCGTCGGCCGGTGTCGCATCGGCAGACGCCTCCGTCGGAGCAGGCTCCGGCGAGGACTTGGGTTCGGCGGGCGGCGGCTCGGTCGCCGGCGGCGTGGGAGGCGTGGGAGGCGTAGGGGGTGTGTCGCCGGAGACCGCATCGGAGACGGTGAGGTCGATACCGCGTCGCGGGGTGTCGATCGCCTCGACGACGAAGTCGCGGGTCTCGCCCATGGTGAGGACGTCGCGGGCGCTTCGGGGGGCGGGGTCGCCGAGCGCCTTGAGCGGGATGTAGCAGCGCGTGCCGTCGACCAGGACGTATGCCCCGTGGGACGAGAACTGCTCGACCTCGCCGGCGACGACCGAGCCGACCGGATGCGCTCCGACGAACTCGATGAACGGAAGCGGCTCGTTGTAGGGCTGGGGTTCCTTGCCCCCGCTCTTGCGCGGGGCGTCCTTCTTGGTCTTCGAGGAGGCTGCCGCCTTCTTCGAACCCGCCTTCGAGCGCGAACCCGACTTCGACGACTTCGCCTGGGACCCAGCCTTCTTCTTCGGCCCCGACGACGCCGCCTTCTTCGTTCCGCGGCGCTTGCGCTTGGCATCCGAGATGGCTTTGCGGCTCGTCGGGCCCCGGACCGGCGAGCGAGCGAGGAAGATCCAACCCACGCCGGGCACGTGCTTGCCGCCGAGCAGCCGACCCTCGGTGAAGAGCCAGTCGTACTTCCCGTGGAACTCCTGGAACGAGTCGTTCGACAAGACCACGGCGTCGGCGCGGTCTGCGACCTCGAGGATGAACGCGTCGCCGCGACCGATCACACCGGCCGGTGGCGTGATGATCTCGCCCGTACTCGTCTTGCCGTCGTAGGCCTCCTTCTCGGAGGCATCGATCCGATGACCGAACGTGGCATCGACGATCACCGTCACGTTCTCGGGCGAGAACTCGTTCTCGACCGCGTCGACAGCATCCAGCAGCTGCTGGAGGCTGGGCAACGAACGGCCTTCCGTGGCGATGTTCGAGCCGTCGACGACGAGGTGTGGGTTGGCCATTGGCGTGGGCAAGTCAACCACGCGGGTCCCTTCCACGTACGGACCCTGTGTTCGCGCCGTGCTACACCTCCGTCTCATGACCTCGGAGGCAGGCCCCATCACCGCAGCGCTGTTCGACTTCGGTGGCGTCATCTTGTCGAGTCCGTTCGACGCATTCGCCGACTACGAACGAGCCAATGGCCTCCCTGTCGACTTCATCCGAGGCCTCAACGCCACCGACCCCGACGACAACGCCTGGGCGAAGATGGAGCGGAACGACGTGTCGATCACCGAGTTCTGCGCGTTGTTCGAAGCGGAGGCCGAGGCTACCGGCCACACGGTCGATGCCGCCGAGATCCTCGCCGGACTACGGGGCACGATCCGACCCCAGATGGTCGAGGCCGTGCGCCGATGTGGCGAACGACTGAAGACAGCGTGTCTCACGAACAACTTCGTCGCGCCGTCTCCCGCCGGCGACATGGCGACCCGTGACACGTCACGGATGGACCCCGGGAGCTTCGACGGCGTCATGGAACTCTTCGACGCCGTCGTGGAGTCGTCGAAGGCGGGCTGCCGGAAGCCAGACCCGCGCTTCTACGAGATCGCATGTGAGGAACTCGGGATCGACCCGTCGGAAGCCGTGTTCCTCGACGACCTCGGCATCAACCTCAAGCCCGCCAAGGCCATGGGCATGACCACCATCAAGGTCGTGGACCCCGACGTCGCAATCGATGCCCTGGAACAGGTCGTCGGCTTCCCACTCCGCTGACGTCGACTGTCGGCGCGCGATCCGTCCCGCGTCCGTATCATCCGTGCGATGCACACGGCCGATCGCCACCAGATGAAGATGACCGGTCCGACGGACGGTCGACCGATGGTGTTCGTCCACGGCTTCGGATGCGACCAGCGCATGTGGCGATACGTCATCCCGTGGTTCGAGGACCGCTTCCGCTGCGTCTCCTTCGACCTCGCGGGGGCGGGGAGTCGAGGTGCCGACACCTACGACCCCGAGCGACACGCCACGCTCGACGGGTACGCCCGAGATGTCGTGGAGATCTGTTCTGAACTGGACCTCGACGGCGCGGTGTACGTCGGGCACAGCGTCAGCGCGATGATCGGCGTCCTCGCGTCGATCCGCCGCCCTGACCTCTTCTCCCATCTCGTCCTCGTCGGTCCGTCACCCCGCTACGTCGACGACGGCGACTATGTGGGCGGGTTCACCAGGAGCGACATCGACGACCTCCTCGACTCGCTCGATGGCAACTATCTCGGATGGTCTGCCCAGATGGCCCCCGTCATCATGGGGAACGACGATCGACCCGAACTCGGTGACGAGCTCACCGAGAGCTTCTGTCGGACCGATCCGGACATCCAACGGCGTTTCGCCCGTGTGACCTTCCTGTCCGACAATCGAGAGGATCTCGGGCAGGTCTCCGTGCCCTGCCTCGTGCTGCAGTGCCGCAACGACGTGATCGCTCCTGAGTACGTGGGGCGCTACGTGCACGAACACCTCCCGCGCTCGACGTTCGAGATGCTCGACGCCAGCGGGCACTGCCCGAACCTCAGCGCACCGGACGAGACGGCCAACGCGATTCTCTCCTATCTCGCCGCCGAGAACATCACCGGGTGAGCGACTTCGGCCAGAATCCGCAGGCATTCTTCGACGCGCTGCTCGAAGACGACCCGACGGAGCTCTACGAGAACGCGCCGTGCGGGTACGTGTCCATCGCCGACGACCGCACGATCATCAAGGTGAACCGGACCTTCTGTCGTTGGACGGGGTACGGCGTCGACGACCTGGTCGGCAAGCGCAGCTTCCTCGACCTCCTCGCCGTCGGTGACCGGATCTTCTGGGAGACGACGATCGCTCCGTCACTCGAGCTCCAGGGTCGCAGCCGCGAGATCGCCGTCGACCTGCTCAGTCCCGACGGGGTACGGCTGCCCATGCTGTTGAACCTGCTGCGAGTCGACGGGCCGGGGACGAGCGGGAGCATCGTCCGCATCGCCGTGTTCGACGCGCGTGAGCGCCGGACCTACGAACGGGAACTCCTCGCTGCTCGCCGAACGGCCGAGAACGCTGCGGAGACCGCTCGGATCCTCGCCGAGACGTTGCAACGCACCCTCCTGCCACCGTCACTGCCCGAGATCGACGGCATCGATCTCGGGGGCGTGTACTGCGCCGCCGGGGACGGGTCGATCGTCGGCGGCGACTTCTACGACGTGTTCGAGATCAGCGACGACGCCTGGGGCGTCGTCCTCGGCGACGTCTGCGGCAAGGGCGCAGAGGCGGCGGTCGACACGGCGCTCGCTCGTTACACCGTTCGGGCCTCGGCCATCCGCACTCGGTCGCCGACCCGGGTGCTGACGGAGCTGCACAACGCCATGGAGCACAGCGACTCGCAAGGCTTCTGCACCGCGGTGTATCTGCGGGTCCGTCGACGCGATGACGGGATACGGATGAGTCTGGCGGTGGGAGGCCATCACCTCCCGCTGCTGGTCGGGGCGGGCGGCGACGTCCGCGAGTTCGGCCGTCCCGGAGCGCTGCTGGGCATGCTCGGCCCGCCGCGACTCCACGCCGTCGATCGCCTCCTGAATCCGGGCGAATCACTGGTGTTGTACACCGACGGGGTGATCGAGGCGAGACGCGACGAGGAGTTCTTCGGCGAGGAGCGACTCCACCACCTGCTCGGGGCGAACGCTCACCGACCGGCCCAGGAGATCGCGGACACGATCAGCCACGAAGCCATCGAGTTCCAGCGGGGAGTCGTGCGCGACGACATCGCCGTCGTCGTACTCCAGGTCCCCCCCGTCGGCTGACGGCTGGGGCTGTCAGGTCACCACCGGCAGCGGTGACCGAGCACCTCCATCTCGGCCGCGCACATCGGACAGCACGGCAACGACGAGGCATCCGGCCGCGGACCCGAGAGCGTCAGCCCGCACAGCGTCACGACCGAGCCCACCGGCACTTCGGCCGGATGCGAGGTGCGGGCATGGTGATGCACCCGCTGCGTCGCGTCGTCGGCCACCGAAGCGTCACGAAGTCCCCCCGAGGGATGCGAGACGGGTTCGACCACGGCTACGAACGGGTTCGAGGGAGGAGCTGGCTCAAAAAGACAGAGCCTTGTCGAGGATTGCCGCCTGCTCCTGATGATGGATCGTGTTCGAACCCGTCGCCGGGGACCCGGACTCGAATCGGCTGACGCGCTGGATCTTGTGGCTGTCGCCGAAGCCGTCGTAGAGACGACCCTTCGCGAAGTTCCACGAACCCATGTTCTCGGGCTCTTCCTGCAGCCACACCAACTCGGCGGCATTGGCGTACCGACCGACCTGCTCGGCCAACGCTGCTTCGGGCCACGGGTAGAGCTGTTCGACCCGGACGATCGCGACGGGTGCACCACGCTCGTCGCGCGCTGCGATCGCGTCCTGGGCGACCTTGCCAGAGGCGAGCACCACCCGATTGACGGCACTCGCATCGAGGTCGGCCGGATCCGGCAGGACCTCCTCGAAGGTGCCGCTGACCAGGTCTTCGATCGGCGATCGCGCCGACTTGGCCCGGAGCAGTGATTTGGGCGTGAACACGATGAGCGGGCGTCGGATCTCACGCTTCATCTGTCGGCGCAACAGGTGGAAGAACTGGGCCGATGTCGTGCAGTTGGCCACTTGGATGTTGTCCTCGGCGCACAGCAACAGGAAGCGTTCCATGCGGGCCGAACTGTGCTCGGGGCCCTGACCCTCGTACCCGTGGGGCAACAACATGACGAGGCCGGCGTCCTGGTTCCACTTGTCGCCCGCCGCGACGATGAACTGGTCGATGATGATCTGCGCGCCGTTGACGAAGTCGCCGAACTGCGCCTCCCACAGCACCAGGGCGTCCTTGTTCTCGACCGCGTAGCCGTACTCGAACCCGAGCGCCGCGTACTCCGACAGCAACGAGTCGTAGACCCAGAACTTGCCCTGGTCGGCCGGGTCGTCGGCCAGGTGGGCGAGCGGCGTGTGCTCGGCACCGTTCAGGTGGTCGTGGTAGACGGCGTGGCGATGCGCGAACGTGCCGCGGCGCGTGTCCTGTCCGGCCAGCCGGATGTCGGTGCCCTCGAGCAGTAGCGAGCCGTACGCCAGTGTCTCGGCCAGTCCCCAATCGACCTCGCCGCCGTCCCACAGCTTCTTTCGCGAGGTGAACTGACGCTCGAGTTTCGGGTGGATGTTGAAGCCGTCGGGCCACGAGTCGAGCTCCGCGAAGACCCGGTCGAGCACCGAACGCTCGACGTGGGTGTCGGCGTGGGGAAGGACGCCCGGGGGTGGTGGGGGCTCGGCCGCCACGACCTCGGAGTCGGGCGCCGAGGACCGGGTCTCGTCGAGCGATTCCTGCAGGCGGACCTGGAAGTCGTCGAGCGCCTGCTCGGCTTCCTCGAGCGTGAGGTGCCCTCGCTTGACGAGCGACTCGGTGTAGAGCTTGCGCACCGAACGGTGCTGGTCGATCGCCGCGTACATGAGCGGCTGCGTGTAGCTCGGGTCATCACCTTCGTTGTGACCGTGGCGCCGGTAGCAGACCATGTCGATCACGACGTCCTTGTTGAACTTCTGCCGGAAGGCGAAGGCCAACCGCGCCGCGCGGACGCATGCTTCGGGATCGTCGCCGTTCACGTGGATCACGGGCGACTGGATCATCTTCGCCACGTCGGTCGTGTAGAAGCCGGACCGACTCGCATCGGGGGTCGTCGTGTACCCGATCTGGTTGTTGATGATCAGGTGCACGGTGCCGCCGACCCGGTAGCCACGGATGTCGGACATCTGCAGTGTCTCGGCCACCACGCCCTGGCCGGCGAACGCCGCGTCGCCGTGGATCAGGATCGGCAGGACGGAGAACGCGTCGGGTTGGTCGATCTGGTCCTCGATCGCCCGGACCATGCCGATGACGACGGGGTCCACTGCCTCGAGGTGGCTCGGATTGGCGGCGAGCGCGACCGGGATCTTGGTGTTGTGGCGCGACTCGAACACACCCTCCTGTCCGAGGTGGTACTTCACGTCGCCCGAACCCTGCACCGAGTTCTCGGGTACATGGCCCTCGAACTCGCTGAACAGCTTGTCGTGGTGCTTGCCGGCGATGTTGACGAGGACGTTCAGACGACCGCGGTGCGCCATACCGAGGATGGCCTTGTCCATGGAGTTGTCGGCGGCGGCCTCGAGGACCGCGTCGAGGATCACGATCGCCGACTCGCCGCCCTCCAGGCCGAAGCGCTTCTGGCCCACGTACTTGGTGGCGAGGAACTTCTCGAACGCCTCGGCGGCGTTGAGACGCCCGAGCACGTGTTGCTGTTCCTCGGGTGGGAGTTCGACGGCGACGCCCTCGACCTGTTCCTGGATCCAGGCCTTCTGTTCGGGTTCCTGGATGTGCATGTACTCGATGCCGAGCGTGCGGCAGTACGCATCGCGCAGCACCTTGAGGATGTTCCCGAGCGTCATCCGGTCCTGACCGGCCAGACCGCCGGTGAGGTACTCGCGGTCGAGGTCCCAGATCGTGAGGCCATACGACAGCGGGTCGAGCTCGTGGTGCATGTGTGGCTCGCGCCAACGCAACGGATCGAGGTCGGCGATGAGGTGACCGCGGACGCGATACATGTTGACGAGCCGCTGCACCGCCATCTGCTTCTCGAGCCGGTGCTGTTCCTGGTCGACCGGACGCACGTCGGTACGCCACTGGACCGCTTCGTAGGGGACGCCGAGCGCGCGGAAGATGTCGTCGTAGAAGCCGTCCTCGCCCAACAGGAGCTCGTGCACCCGCTTGAGGAACATTCCCGATTCGGCACCCTGGATGATGCGATGGTCGTAGGTCGACGTGATCGTGATGACCTTCGAGAGGCCCAGATCGGCCAACGTGTCGGGGTCGGCGGCCTGGAACTCGGCCGGGTAGTCGATCGAACCGACGCCGACGATGAGCCCCTGGCCGGGCATGAGCCGGGGCACGGACTGGACGGTCCCGATGGTCCCGGGGTTGGTGAGGCTGACCGTGATGCCGCTGAAGTCGTCGGGGCTGAGCTTGTTGTTGCGGACCTTGCGGATCAGTTCCTCGTAGCTCGCCCAGAAGCCCTTGAAGTCGAGCGTGTCCGCGTCCTTGATCACCGGCACCATGAGCGTGCGCGATCCATCGGGCTTCTCGAGGTCGACGGCGATGCCGAGGCCGAGGTGCTCGTTCTGCACCCGACGCGGCTTGCCGTCGGGCCCTTCGGCGAACGAATCGTTCATCACCGGCATGGTGTCGGTGATGGCGCGCACCACGGCGTAGCCGATCAGGTGGGTGAAGCTGACCTTGCCGCCCCGGGTGCGGCCCAGGTAGCCGTTGATGACCCGGCGGTTGACCTCGAGGAGCTTGGCCGGGATCTGACGGAAGCTGGTGGCGGTCGGGACGTCGAGCGACTTCTCCATGTTCTCGACGATGCGGGCGCCGACGCCGCGGATCGGGTCACCCGGGATGTCCGCGTCGTCGGTCTTGCCATCGGCCTTCGGCGCCGGCTTCTGCGGCGCGGCCTTGGGCGCCGGGGTGTCGGCGACGGTGGTGACCGGCTCGACGGGCTCGGAGTCGATGTCTCGCTTGTAATCGGCGAAGAAGTCCTGCCACGCCTCACTGACCGACGTCGGGTCGTCGAGGTACGACTCGTACATCTCGTCGACCATCCACGAGTTCGGTCCGGTGAGGTCTGGGATCTGCTGTTCAGCCACGTTCCGGATCGTACCGCCGCACCGTTCGACCGATTCACCGCAAGGTTCGCCCCCATAGGCCGACTCTCGGCGAGAACAAGGGCAACGGCAAGATCGTCGAGCAGTGAGATGTGCTCCAACTCGTTCCCGATGCGTCGGCGAACGACAACGGACTCTTCCGAGGGGATGGATCCGTGGCTCGCTCTGATCCGACTGCCAGCTTCGACGGCTGACCGTGGCGACGCTGCGGGGTGTGTCGACCGCGCACCGTCTGCCGAGAGGTACGCCGATTCCCTCTGGACCGGGACAGGCGGCCGAGCAGTCTCCCCGATGGCGCGATGGGGCCATGTCGG
>JAPKDO010000168.1 GCA_028822535.1 Acidimicrobiales bacterium | reverse complement strand
GCCACAGTCCCTGGATCGCCTGGCTCGCAGCGTCGTCCTCCCGATCGGCGCCGAGGAGTCGCGAGACCGCCGCCGTGGTCCCGTAGGCGAGGAAGATGAAGATCGCGTAGCCCGACAGCAGCGCCGACGAGGCGACCGCCAACCCGGCGAGCTCATCGGTCCCGATGTTGCCGACGACAGCGGTGTCGGCGAGGACGTACAGCGGTTCGGCGACCAACGCGCCCAACGCCGGGATCGCGAGGCGGGCGATCTCCCGATCGTGTTCCCGCACGATGCGGTCAGCGCACCGTCCGGCGGACCCAGTCGAGGACCAGGTGGAGCGCCCCGTCCGCCGTGACGTCGAGCATGACGTCGTGACCGCCCGGCACCACCTGCGCCGTCGTCCCATAGGCCTTCGCCAGTCGGCGTTGCGAGCGCACCGAGAAGACGCCGTCCTCCTCCGCTGCCAAGACCATCACCGGCACCCGGGCTCGGTCGGGCCGGGTGAACCGGGCCAGCATCGGCGGGAATGCGACATACGACTCGTTCTGCAAACGGGCGTGACACGCCCGGACGACGTCGTCGTCGGTGGAGCGGCAGAAGAAGGCGTCACGGGTCAGCGACTCCGAAGCGCAGAGCCGGTACAGATCGGCGGTGAGGAGACCCCGCACGGCGGGACCGGGGGACCGACGCATCAGGCGGGTGATGGCGCCGGCGACGCCCCGACGTGGCACCGAGGCCACCAACACGGCGCCGGCGACGTTGCCGGGTGCCTCTTCGAGCACGCGTTGTGTGACATAACCGCCCATCGAGTGCCCGACGATGATCACCGGTCCGTCGATCGACTCCACGACGGTGCGTACGTGTGACACGTAGCTGGACATCCGCGCCCAGATGCGCTTGCTGTTCCCCGGCCGATCGTGCGCCGGCAGGGTCAGCGAGGCGGTCGAGAACCCCGCTCGTCGCGCAGTGGCGCTCCACGACTCCCAACACCACGGTCCGTGCCAGGCGCCGTGAACGAACACCAGGGTGGCTCCGTCGTCGTCCGGCTCCGTCGGCTGCCCCGATCCGGTCCGAGTCCCCAATGCGGTGCCGGTGCTGCTCACCGGCCGATCCTGGCACGCGGCCACGCGCTGTGTGCCCATGTTCACGTTCTGGTCTTTGTGTTCGGGGGTAGGGACCGGTATCAATAGAAGTGACGTGGCACCCGACTCGGCCAACGATGATCGTTCTGCTTTGCGCTTCCGACGACCTCGGATGGCGGACGGGTCGGCGCTCTGGTCCCTCGCACGGGCCAATGGGCTCGACGAGAACTCGCCGTATGCCTATCTCCTCTGGGCCGAGTACTTCGCCGACACCATGGTCGTCGCCACCACCGAGGATGACGACGAGACCCCCGTGGGCTTCGTCACCGCCTTCGCCCGCCCCGACGAGCCCAGCACGGTCTTCGTCTGGCAGATCGGCGTCGACGACTCCCATCGCCGGCGCGGTATCGCCGGTTCGCTGCTCGATCACCTGGCCGAATGGACAGGCCTCGAGACCCTCGAGGCCACGGTCACCCCGACGAACGTCGCCTCCGAGACGTTGTTCCGCCGCTTCGGCGAGCGCCATGGCGCGTCGGTGACCACCGAGGACCTGTTCCCCGAGGACGCGTTCCCACCCGGCCACGAGGCCGAAGTCCGGTTCCGTATCGGACCCGTCACGTCCCCCCGATAGTTCGCACACCCGAAGCTCGCAACAGGAAGCAAGAGAGAATCATGGAGATCTTCGAGAGTCTCGAGTCCGAGGTCCGCGGCTACTGCCGTTCGTGGCCGACCGTGTTCGAGTCGGCCCAGGGCCACATCATGACCGCCGAGGACGGCAAGGAGTACCTCGACTTCTTCGCCGGCGCAGGCGCGCTCAACTACGGACACAACCACCCCGTGCTCATCAAGGCGTTGCAGGACCACCTGTCGAGCAACGGCTTCATCCACGCACTCGACATGTCGACCACGACGAAGCGCACCTTCATGGAGCGTTTCGAAGAGGTCATCCTCAAGCCGCGCGACCTGGAGTACAAGCTCCAGTTCCCGGGGCCGACCGGGACCAACGCCGTCGAGGCAGCCCTCAAGCTCGCTCGCAAGGTCACCGGGCGTGATCGCGTCGTCGGCTTCACCAACGGCTTCCACGGCATGACGCTCGGTTCGTTGTCCGTCACCGGCAACGCCATGAAGCGTGGCGGGGCGGGTGTGGCCCTGGGCAACGCGACCTCGATGCCCTTCGCCAACTTCCTCGGCGACGACATCGACAGCCTCCACGTCCTCGAGACCATGGTCACGGGCGATTCGAGCGGCCTGGACGAACCTGCCGCGGTCATCGTCGAGACGACGCAGGGCGAAGGCGGTATCAACCCCGCCAGCGCAGCATGGATGCGCGGCCTGGACGACATCTGCAAGCGCCACGGCATCCTGTTGATCATCGACGACATCCAGGTCGGCTGTGGTCGTACCGGACCCTTCTTCTCCTGGGAGGAGATGGGCATCGACCCCGACATCGTGACGTTGTCCAAGTCACTCGCCGGCTCCGGACTCCCCATGGCGCTGGTCCTCATGAAGCCGGAGCACGACGTGTGGGATCCGGGCGAACACAACGGCACCTTCCGCGGGAACAACGCCGCGTTCGTCACGGCGACGGCTGCGCTCGACCACTTCTGGACCGACGATCGGCTCACGTCCTCCGTCGACGCCAAGTCCGCCCGAGCCCGCGCCGGCCTCGAACAGCTCATGTCCGACCACCCGGGCATGTTCTCCGAGGTGCGTGGGCGCGGTCTGATCCTCGGCCTCGAGGCATCCGTGCCCGAGATCTCCCAGATGATGGCGCAGGGCGCGTTCGAACGCGGTCTGATCATCGAGACCGCGGGCGCAGAGGACGAGGTCATCAAGCTCCTCCCGCCGCTCGTCGTGACGAACGAAGCCATCGACCGGGCGATCGAGATCCTCAACGAGATCGCCGACGACTTCGACGAGAAGATGGTCGAAGACCTGCGGACCGAACGTGCCGCTGCCGAAGCTCACAACACCACCGATTCGGAGACCCAGAAGTGATCGTCCGCAACCTCGCCGACATCGTCGGCACCGACCGTGACGTGAAGGCCGAGACGTGGGAGTCGCGCCGGCTGAGCCTGGCCGAAGACCGCATGGGCTTCTCCATGCACGACACCATCCTGTACGCCGGACAGGAAACCCACATGTGGTACAAGAACCACCTTGAAGCCGTGTACTGCATCGAAGGCAAGGGCACGATCGAGGACAAGGCCACCGGCGAAGTCCACGAGATCGCTCCCGGCACCATCTATCTGCTCGACCAACACGACCGCCACGTCGTGCGGGCCGAGGAGGATCTGCGGATGGTGTGCACGTTCAACCCGCCTGTGACCGGCCAGGAGACCCACGACGCCGACGGCGCGTACCCCCTGTTGAGCGTCGACGAATCCTGATGATGCCCTGATCCCTCTTCGCGGCGCCCGCGCCATAGTGGCGAATGTCACGTCCGTGCGCCACGATGGGTGTCCGCGAAGAGGGGATCACGAAATGCAGCAACTCACCGGGGTGGACGCCTCGTTCCTGTACATGGAATCGCCGACGACGTTCGGCCACGTGTCGTCGCTGATCATCTTCGACTCGCACGACACCGACGGCGGCGGATACGAAGCCACCAAGGCGTTGTTCCTGGAACGTCTCCCGCTGCTCGACCCGATGCGGCGCAAGCTCGTCGAGGTCCCGTTCAACCTCGACCATCCCTACTGGATCGAGGACCCCGATCTCGATCTCGACTTCCACATCCGAGAGACCGCCGTGGCCCCGCCCGGCAAGCCGGAACAGGTGTCGGAACTGGTGTCGCGCCTCATCGCCCGCCCGCTCGACCGCAGCCGGCCCTTGTGGGAGTTGTACGTGATCAACGGTCTGGAGGGCGGCAAGATCGCCCAACTGACCAAGATCCACCATGCGGCCATCGACGGTGTCGGCGGCGCTCAGCTCCTGGGCAACATCCTCGACCTCGAGCCCGATGCCGGGCCACGGGATCTCCCGCCGGTACCGGAACCCGAGACCCGGCCGAGCCAGGAGCAGATGCTGGTGCGCGGCCTGACCTCGTTGGCGACCCAGCCCTACAAGCAGGGGCGTATCGCTGTGCGAGCGGTCCAGGAGTTGCCGGCGATCGGCAAGGCCATCGACGTGGCCAGCCTGGCCAAGCGCCTGCCCCGGCCCATCGCTCGGATGCTCGGCCAGGGCGAACGCCGCCTCGAGGACGAGCCGCCGCAGGTCTCGAAGACCGGCGGGTTCACGGTGCCGTCCACGCGGTTCAACAACAAGATCGGGCCGCATCGGAAGTTCGCCTACACGAACGTGTCACTCGACGATGTCAAAGCGGTGAAGACCGCGCTCGGCGTCACCGTGAACGACGTCGTGTTGGGGATGTGTTCGGGTGCGCTGCGCTCGTACCTCGACAAGCACGGCGAGCTCCCCGAGGAGTCGCTCCGCTGCATGATTCCGGTGTCGGTCCGGACCGAGGACCAGGCCAACTCCTACGGCAATCAGGTCTCGGGGATGCTGGCAGCGTTGGCCACCGACGTCGCCGATCCGGTCCAGCGGCTCGAGGTGATCCACGCCGACACGACTCGCGCCAAGGAGAGCCTCGGCGCGCTCCCGGCTGATCTACTGACCGAGGTGGCCGACTTCGCCCCGCCGGCGATCACCGCTCGGGCGTCTCGGGTGATGGCGCGCACGGCACTGGCGAACCGGATCGACCCCCCGTTCAACCTCATCATCTCCAACGTCCCGGGACCCCAGTTCCCTCTGTACTCCGGCGGGGCCGAGATGTTGACCTACATTCCCGTCTCGGCGATCGCCGACACGCAGGGGCTCAACATCACGATCATGTCCTACAACGGCCGCTGCGACTTCGGCATCGTCGCATGCCGAGATGCGGTTCCGGACGTGTGGGACCTCTGCCACATGCTCGAGGACGCGCTGGAAGAGTTGAAGGACGTCGCGGGCGTCTGAGGCGTCAGCCCAACAGGTTCGACGCAGCGACCAGGGCGAAGCCCATGAGGAGCAACGCAGCGCCGGTCAGGTTGTCGAGGCGGGTCAGCCTGGCCGCGCCGTCCTGAGACGACGGACGGCGAGCGCCCATGGTCACCACGGCCGCTCCGGCGGCTGCGACCACGACACCGGCGAGGGCAAAGGGGACCCATCCATCGTCCTGCTCGCGGGGGAACGGCCCGAACCCGACCTCGGTGACGGTCGCGTCGTCGAAGGGCACGCCGTTGAGCGTCCACGGCACGGGTTCCACCCGTGCTGACGGCACCACACGCATCCCGGGCGTCTCGCGGGGGAGGAGGTAGCTGGTCGTGACCGTTCTGGTCTCGCCGACGGGGAGCTCGAACCGAGTGCCGATCACCCATGAGGTGCCGTCGAAGCCGTACTCGGAGACCTGTTCGTCCGGCATCGTGAGTTGCGTCGCCTCGGCCGGCACCTGCGTGGTGAGCAGCATGCGATGGCGGCCGTCGTCCCAATAGGGGCCGTCGATGTACGTCACGCCGAGTTCGCGGTCCGGGTGCTGGACCGTGGTCTCGATGTTCACCCGCCAGTGGTCGTCGTCCGCTCGCTCGGTCGTGACCTCCACGCTGGGGTCGATGTACCAGTCGAGCTTGTTCGCCGCCGTGTTCTGTACGGACACCAGCGTCTCGAAGCTCTCGACGCCGCCGTCGACGTCGAGCGACTCGAACATGTCCTGGAGGACCGGGTCCCGGGACCAGGCCATGAGGTGACGCCCCTCCGCGGCCCGCTGGAGTGCCGCGACGATGTCGAGCAGGTCGACGTCGCGCTCCTCGATCGCCTCGAACAGCTTGTTGGCCAGCTCGCTCTGGGCATCGCGCCGAAGCGATCGATGCACGTCGTTGTAGTCGATGTAGGTCTGGTTCAGGACGAGTTGCGGGGCGGTCTCGCTGTTGTACTCGACACCGTCGACCACGATCGGGCCCACGGCCTCCAGGAGTTCGGCCAACGCGATGGCGTCGATGTGCAGGACGCCCTGGGTCCGCCACCCCTGGGTGTCGTCGGCGATGTCCGCGTAGATCGGTCCCGTTCGGGTGAAGTCGGGGACCACTGCCGTCTCGGGGAAGTCATACCCGATGAGCCAGCGGGGATAGGTGTCTCGGAGATCCTGGTCGATGTCGGCGTTGAACTCGCCCGACGGGTTCGGTGTGAACAGGAAGCTGGTGGCGGCGAGGAAGTCGGTCAGCGAGATGTCGCCGCGGTCGAAGGTCGCTCGCCCGATCTGGAGCGGCATCGCCGTTCCGGCTCGCATCTCCGCGTTGTTGCCGACGGTGACGAGATAGTCGGTCGGGCCGGCGAGGAGGTCACGCAACGACGCGACCTGCTGCTTCAGCGGCGCGAGACGGTCGGGGACCTCGGCGAGCGACTCGGCGAGCGACTCCCGTGCGGCCCGGACCGGTGGGAGCAGGTCGCCCTCTGCACCGATCTCGATGGTCGCCGTGAGGCGTTCGATGCGCAGGAGTTCGGACGCGACGACCTCCAGCATCTCGATGCGCGCCTCGGGACGTGATCCCGCTGCGTCGATCGCTTCGCTCACGCGGATGCCCGTGGTCCCCGCTTCTTCGCCGAGGCGGTCGGCGGCTGCGGCCATGTCACGGAGCGCATCCACCTGGTCCCCGAGAACGGGCACGGGTGCCCAGATGCTCAGGAAGGGGCTGGAGTCCGCCAGGGAAGATGCCTGGGCGAGATCGCCCGCCGCCGCCGTGAGGATCGTGTCGATCCCCTCGTCGCGGATGTCATCGATGGTCAGATCGTCGAGGCGAGCCTGGCCGGACTCGATCGCGGTCCGGACCCGCAGGAGGTCGACGACGGTTCCGGCTGCGATGGCGAAGGCAACGACGGCCAACGCAGCGAGCACGAGGCGGGAAGGCCCCCATCGCTCCACCGCTCGCGCTGCGGTCGAGCGCACACCCTCGTCAGATTCGTGACCGGGTGTCAGATGCGGGACTGGGCGACGCGGCGTGCTGCCAACGCCAGGCCGACGAGGCCACCGGCCACGCCGAGCGTGAGGAGCGCGTCGCCACCGGTGTTCGGAAGCGTGCCGCCGCCGCCGGTGAGGTCGGTACCACCGTCATCGTCACCGTTGTCGACCGTGATCGACTGGCGGAGGCTGAACGGGGCGCCGGCTTCGTCGACGCCGGTGGCGACGACCTGGTGTGCACCTTCGGCCTGGTTCGACCCGAAGGCCAGATCGATCGTTGCCGTCCCGGTCGCATCGGTGGTCGAGCTACCCGCCTCGACGCGGACCGATTCGAGTGCGAAGTCGATCCGGCAGTTGGCGCCGGCGTCGATCACCTTGGCGGTGAAGGTCTCGTTGATCTCGACGGTCGACTTCGACACGCTGAGCACGGCGCCGCCTGCGGCGCTGGAGCCGTTCGAACCGTTGGAGCCGTTCGAACCGTTGGAGCCGTTGGCCCCATTGCTCAACACGCAGTACTCCCCGGATCCGCCGGTGTCGCCGTTGGAGCCGTTGGAACCGTTGGAACCGTTGGAGCCGTTCCCACCGGCGGCGGCGGCCGAGGCGCCACCCACGATCAGCAGCGTGCACAGCGACAGGGCTGCGATGATCTTGGAAACCGACGAACGCACGATGAGAATCTCCTGGAAGACGAAGACGTGACGGGTATCACGTCAGACGGGGACAACATAGCGAAGTTGTCGCGCTGCACAAGGATTCTTCGTCCGATTCGTCCGTTCCTGCCGATCGGGGGAATCGATGTCGGTTGTCTCGGACGGGCCGTGCTGCGATACTGACGGTCGTGCAGATCGACAGCGGCCTCGAGGTAGTACTCACCTAGCGCACTCGTCGATCCCCCTTCGCGTGCGCACTCCGACCTCCCGATTGGGAGGTCGTCGTCGTTTTCGCCGAACATCTCACCGGACAACCACAGGAGCAGAACGTGCAACTCAACGGGGGACAGGCCCTCATCAAGGCCCTCGAGATGGAGGGGGTCGACCTCATCTTCGGACTGCCGGGCGGCGCGATCCTCCCGGTGTACGACCCGATCATCGATTCGTCGATCCGTCACGTGCTCGTGCGCCACGAGCAAGGCGCCGGTCACATGGCCGAGGGGTACGCCCACGTGACGGGCAAGCCGGGCGTCTGCATGGTCACGTCGGGCCCGGCGGCCACCAACGTCGTCACGCCGCTCGCCGATGCCTATCTGGATTCTGTTCCGATGGTCTGCATCACGGGACAGGTGGCCTACGGCGCCATCGGCACCGATGCGTTCCAGGAGTGCGACACGACCGGCATCACGATGTCGGT
>JAPKDO010000511.1 GCA_028822535.1 Acidimicrobiales bacterium | reverse complement strand
GGCGGCACCGCCGCGGTGACGATCGTGAACCTCAGCCGCGCCGTCCCGACGTTCGCCATCATCGCCCTCGTCTTCCCCTTCTCGCTGCGATACGGGTTCGGCCTCGGGTTCTGGCCGACCTTCGTGGCCCTGTTCTTCCTCGCCCTCCCACCGATCTTCGTGAACACGTTCACCGGCGTGTCCGAAGTCGATCGCGACGTCGTCGAGGCGGCACGTGCGATGGGCATGCGCGAGCGCGAGGTGTTGCTCGGCGTCGAACTCCCGGCAGCGATGCCCCTGCTCGCAACGGGCGTGCGCATCTCCGCCGTCCAGGTCGTGGCGACGACGACGCTCGGCGCACTCGTCGGGTTCCGCTGCCTCGGCTCCCCCATCCTCCAGGGTCTCGCCACTCGCGACTACGGCCGGGTGATCGTCGCTGCGACGATCGTCGCGATCCTGTCGCTCCTCACCGAACTCTTCTTCGCCTCCCTCGCCCGCCGACTGTCGCCGTGGACCCGTCCCGATGCCGCCACCGCCAAGGCCCGCACCCAACGTGCCGGCGCCTTCTGATCCCCGCAATTCCCTTGAAAGGAAACCCCATGAAGACCCGCAAGTTCCTGATCGCCCTGGTGGCGATCCTCGCCCTGTTCGCCGCTGCGTGCGGTGACGACGACGACAGTGTCGCCTCCTCCGGCGGTGACGATGGGGGGTCCGAGTCGGACGCTCCCGACGCCCCCGAGGGCCCGACAATCAAGATCGGCGCCCAGGACTTCGGCGAGTCCGCGATCCTCGCCGAGATCTACGGCCAGGTGCTCGAGGCCAACGGCTACGACGTCGAACAGGTCAGCGTCGGCGGTTTCCGCGACGTGCTGCTCGGCGCCTTCGACGGCGGCGATGTCAACTTCAGCGCCGAGTACGCCGCGTCGATGCTCGAGTTCCTCAACGACTTCGCCGGCGAAGCCACCGGCGACGCCGCGGAGACGGTCGGCCTGCTCCAGACGCAGCTCGACGAGATCGGCCTGGTCGCGACGGAGCCCGCACCGGCCGTCGACACCAACGCCTTCGTGATCACCCAGGAGACCGCCGATGCCCAGGGCTGGGAGAAGATCTCGGATCTCCCGACCGACGGTGCCGACGTGAAGCTCGGCGCGCCGCAGGACTGTGAGACCAACCCGTTCTGTCTCGTCGGACTCCAAGAGGTGTACGGCATCGATCTCTCCGGCGGCTTCACCCCGCTTGAGTCCGGTCTCGTCGCCGACGCGCTGGCCGACGGTGGCGAGATCAACATCGGCGTGCTCTTCTCGACCAGCGGCCGGATCGCTGACGAGGGATGGGTCCTGCTCGAGGACGACATGGGCATGCTCGCCGCCGACAACATCACCCCGGTGCTGTCCGACGAGGTCGCCGACGCCTACGGCGACGACCTCACGTCGCTCTTGAACGAGATCAGCGCCGCCATCGACACCGACACGCTGACCGAACTCAACAAGCGCTTCGACATCGACAAGGAGGACGCGGCCGACGTCGCCGCCGACTTCATCTCCGAAGCCGGCCTCTAGGGACACCAGCGACCCAAGCAACCCCACATCTCCGTTCTGGTCGCGC
>JAPKDO010000007.1 GCA_028822535.1 Acidimicrobiales bacterium | reverse complement strand
GGGACGTTGAGTGAGAACCTCGTCGAGGAGGGTGACACGGTCGACGTGGGCACCGACTAGGCGCGTAACGGTGACGCCGGTGACGCCCCCGCTCCGACGGACGAGCCAGCGCCCGCCGAATCCGAGGCGCCTGCCCCCGAGCCTGCGGAGTCCGCACCTGCTGCATCCGAGCCCGCCCCCGAGACGAAGGCGCCGGCTCCGTCCGCTGCTGGTTCCGGGTCGAAGAAGCTGCTGTCGCCCGTCGTGCGCAAGCTCGTCAACGAGAACGACCTCGACGTCGACGCCATCGCGGGCACCGGGCCGGGAGGTCGCATCACCCGCGACGACGTCCTCGATGCGATCGATGCCGGTTCGGCGGCGAAGCAGGCACCCGCTGCATCCGACGGGGCGCCGGCTCCTGCAGCGTCGTCAGCATCCAAGTCTGCGCCGACGCCCACGCCTCGGGCGGGGGAGCGCGACACCGCCGTCCCGAACACTCGTATCCGCAAGGCCACGGCCGAGCACATGCGCCGCTCCGTCGACACGTCGGCGCACGTCTACGCCTCGATCGAAGTCGACTTCGAGGCCGTCGACCGGGTGCGCCGCGCACAGAAGGAGGACTTCAAGGCGGACGAGGGCTTCAGCCTCACCTACCTGCCGTTCGTGGCGCGCGCCGTCGTCGACGCCATCCGCGAGTACCCCGAGGTCAACGCCAGCTTCGGCGCCGACGAGTTGATCATCCACAACTATGTGAACCTCGGCATCGCGGTCGATCTCGACTTCAAGGGGCTCCTCGTCCCGGTCATCGCGGACGCAGACGGTATGCGCCTGCGGGCGATCGCCCGGTCGGTCAGTGACCTCGCCGCTCGCACTCGGAGCAAGAAGTTGAGCCCCGACGAACTGTCCGGCGGCACGTTCACGATCACGAACCCCGGTCCGTTCGGCACCACGATGACCATGCCGATCATCAACCAGCCACAGGTGGCCATCTTGTCGACCGACGGTGTGAAGCGCCGTCCGGTGGTGGTCGAGGCCTCGGACGGAAGTGAGGCGATCGGTATCCATCCGCTCGGGAACCTCACCCTCACCTGGGATCACCGTGCGTTCGACGGCGCCTACGCCGCGGCGTTCCTCAAGCGGACCAAGGACCTGCTCGAGACGATGGACTGGGACCAGGAGCTCAGCTGAGCCGAGCGGTTCAGGCCCGCTCGAGCACCGTCACCACACCGCTGCCACCGTCGACGCGCACCCGGTCGCCGTCCCGGATCCTCGACGTGGCGGTCTTGGTGTTGACCACGGCCGGGATGCCCAGGTCGCGCGCGACGATCGTGGCATGGCTCAGCACGCCACCGACGTCGGTGATCACGGCTGCTGCGGCCAGAAACAGCGGCGTCCATCCCGTGTCGGTCATCGTTGCGACCACGACGTCGCCTTCGTCGAACTCCCCGTACGGGTCGACGAGGACGCGGGCGCGGCCCTCGGCGACGCCGGGGCTCCCGGCGATGCCGTCCACCGTGTTCTCGTCCGATGCCGGCGACGGGTCGTCGCTCGCCATGCGGAGGGTGCCGTCGGACCACTCGGCGACGCCGACGGCGGCAGCCTCGTCGAACTCGACTCGGCGACGTCGGAGCTCGGCCTCGTCAGGCAACCCGGCACCGTGCGCCCAGGACTCGAGTTCGTCGAGGGTGCACATGGCGAACGAGCCGTCGCCAACGGCATCTCCGACGTGGTCCTGCAACCGGCCGAGCAGTCGCCGGAGCAGGTTCGTCGCACGCATGCAGTTGTCCTTGGTGCGCTCGGCGCGTGCCATCGCCGACCGCGCCGCCGCGACGAGGGGCCGTGCGACTCGCCCGGGGTCGATGTCAGGTGTGGTCGGTTCCGGCGGCGGAGCGTCGTGGAGGCGAGCCAGCAGCCGGACGACGTCGTCGGGGGACTGTTCCCACGCGGTGGTCGTGGGGTCGAACTCGCCGACGCCACGGTGTCCGAAGTCGTCCAGGAACTGCGTGAGCCGTGCGTGGAGCCCGGCCGCTCCATCGAGCGTCGAGGTCGCGATGGCCTCGGACGAGCCCTCGGCCACGAGGTCGGCGAGGGCCGAGCCGCGCGGGATCGTCCGTCCGATGTCTGCGAGTGCCCGGGACGGCTTGGCCGACTCGAGGTCGGGGATGGCCGACACGTAGCGCAACGCGTCCTCGTCGTCGATGCCGGCGCGTTGCAGCGCGTTCGTCGCCTGTTCGAGGATCGGTGACGTCAGCGCGCGAGCGGTGACATGCGTGCCGAGCGTGGAGCCGAACGTCGCCGCAACGCGCCGGATCATCCAGACGAGATCGGATGCCTCCGTGTCTCCGCCGAGTTCGTCCAACTCGTCGCCGAGCGCATCGATCGTGGCCCGGTCCCGTTCGACGCGGCGTCCGATGCCTGCCAGCGTGCGCCCCATCGACGACGGCGCCTTCAGCCGGAACCGCCGGTCGTCGGCGTGGGGCTTATGGTCGGGGAGCCCGGTGGTCGCCGCCTCGCCGAAGTACTGCGCGTCGACCACGTCGGCCGACGTCCCCGGGAGCCGATCGCCGGCCAGGCGCATGGCGGTGAGGTTGAGGTGGAATCGCGTCGCCATGCGACCGACCAGGCGGTACGGGGTGTCGTGGCCGGGTCGGGGGAGGAGACTGAAGTCGTCGCAGAACGAGATCCGGAAGCCTTCCTCGAAGCCCGGTCCGATCACCGACCACGCGAGCGGTGTCAGGGGGTCGGGCAGGATCTCGCCGGCGTTCGCCCGGGTGTAGACCGGGTGGTCACGGTCGAACGGCGTGTCGAGGAACGCGAACATGGACGGATCCTGGCAGGTCCTAAGCTCGCCCGGGTGCGTCGTCGCGTCCTGCTCCCGCTCGCGGCGGTGGTCCTCGTGCCCGTGGTGGTCCTCGGGGTCGAGGTCCAGATGGCCCGCACCGCGCCTCGACTGGACGACGAGATCGGCCACCGGCCCATCGAAGCGACCGTGTCCGACGAAGAGGCCTCGTCGACGGGCGAGCGCATGCGTGTGGTCTGGCTCGGCGACTCGACCAGCACTGGCGTCGGAGCACCGCGCCTGACCGGATCGATGGCCCACCGCGTGACCGAGTCGCGTCACGCTCCGGCGGCCCTCACGATCCTCGGCGTGTCGGGCGCCCAGGTCCACGAGGTCGTCGACGACCAGCTCCCCGAACTGCTCGAACGTGTCGCCGACGGCGACGTGCCCGACGTAGTCTACGTCTCGATCGGTGCCAACGACGTGACCGCACTCACCCGCCGCCCCACCTTCCGGGACCTGTACCGGTCGATGGTCGACGCGCTCATCGCCGCCGTTCCCGACGCCGAGATCGTGCTCGTCGGGATCCCCGACATGGGCACGGCTCCTCGGTTGCCGGTTCCGCTGCGTCAGATCGCCGGCGTGCGGGCGGCACAGCTGGACGACGTTATCGGCGACGTCGCCGGCGAGACCGGGCTGCATCACGTCGACCTGGCCGGGCGGACCAGCCGGACGTTCTCCTCTGACCCCGCCCGCTACTTCTCCCTCGACGACTTCCATCCGAGTCCGGAGGGGCATCGAGTCTGGGCCGAGGCGGTCGTGGCATCGCTCGACGAGGCGGTTCGGTAGCGCCCGCGTGGCCGTTAGCCTCGGCACCGTGACGCTCCGCACCCGCTGGCTCGGCCGGGTCCCGTACTCCGAGGCGCTCGAGCTCCAACGCGCGCTGCATCGCGAACGGGCCGACGATCACCTGCTGCTCCTCGAGCATCCGCACGTGTACACGCTCGGCGTGCGCGCCGACATGGAGCACGTGCTGGTACCGCCGGCGTCCGTCGGTGCCGATCTGGTACGGGCCGACCGGGGCGGCGACGTGACCTACCACGGTCCGGGTCAATTGGTGGGCTACCCGATCCTGACGGTTCCCGGAAAGCGCGGTGGCGGCATGGCCGACACGGTGGCCTACGTCCGTTCGGTCGAACAGTTGGTCATCGACACCCTGGTCGAGTTGGGCCTCCCCGACGTCGGTCGACTCGACGACTACCCCGGCGTCTGGGTCGCCCCCGGATCGGACGATCCGCGGAAGATCTGCGCCATCGGCGTGAAGCTCACGCGCGGCCGTTCGATGCACGGTTTCGCACTCAACGTCGACCCGGACATGGCGTACTGGGGACACATCGTCCCGTGTGGCATCCCGGACAAGGCGGTGACCTCGCTCGCCGGCGAGGGAATCGCCGTGACGATGCGTGCGGTGGTCGACGTCGTGTCCGCCCTCGCGATCGATCGTTGGGGGTCTGCGGGCCACGAACGTGCCGACGTCGTGTGGCGGGAGTCGCGCAGCGACCTCGCTCCGTTCAGCCTCGGCGCCGGGCCCGGCGACACGGTCGGACGGGAGGGACACGCTCGCCCGTCCCAACCACGATCCGAGGCTCCGTCCGGGCAGCCCGTACGGCTGATGGGTCGGCTCGCCGAGGCCGGCGTCCGCGACGGTCTCGACATCGCCGATCGCAAACCCGACCACGCCAAGGCCCGATTCCGGATCACCGACGACTACCGCCGTCTCCGCAAGACGATGCGCGAGCTCGACCTCGTCACCGTGTGTGAAGAAGCCGGCTGTCCCAACATCTTCGAATGCTGGTCGGACGGGACGGCCACGTTCATGGTGGCGGGCGAGCGGTGCACCCGGAAGTGCGGGTTCTGCCTGGTCGACACCCGCAAGCCCGAGGCCCTCGACGCGGACGAGCCGGCCCGCGTCGCCGAAGCCGTCGATCGCATGGGACTGTCGTTCGCGGTCGTCACCATGGTGGCGAGGGACGACCTCGCCGATGGCGGTGCCGCACACGTCGCGGCGACGGTACAGGCGATCCGGGCACGTACGCCGACGGTCAGCGTCGAGACGCTGATCTCCGATTGCAAGGGCGACGTCGAGTCCCTCGACGTGATCTTCGATTCGCGCCCCGACGTGTTGAACCACAACATCGAGTCGGTCGCTCGACTGCAGCGAGCGGTGCGCCCGAGCGCCGGCTACGCGCGTTCGCTCGCGGTGCTGGCGCGGGCCAAGGCATCGGGGCTCACGACCAAGTCCTCGATCATCGTCGGGATGGGGGAGGACGACGACGAGGTCGTCCAGACGCTCGCCGATCTGCGCGGCGTCGGTGTCGACATCGTCACCATCGGTCAGTACCTCCGCCCGACGACCAACCATCTCCCGGTCGCTCGTTGGGTGCCGCCCGCCACGTTCGACGACTGGAAGGCGACGGGGGAGGCGATGGGCATCAGCCACGTCGAGGCATCCCCGCTGACCCGGTCGAGCTACCACGCACGCCAGGCTGCCGAGGCTGCCGACGGCGGTGTCGCGAACGACGGTTCCGGTGCACCGGTCGCCGTGTCACTCTCCGGGCTCAGCGGCTGACGAGGTCCTCGATCTCGGCACGGAGGCCGTCCTCGCCGAGAAGGCCGACAAGCGTCTTCGTCGTGCCGTCGTCGTTCACGAAGATCCAGGCCGGTTGCGTGACGATGCCGAAACGCTCCCAGAGTGAGCCGTCACCGTCGACCAGGTGCTGGAACCCGCCGACGCCGTGGCGGTCGATGAACGCCTGCATCTCGTCCGCGGTGTCCCGACCGGCGAGGCCGACGAACTCGACGCCAGGAGTGTCTGCTGTGACCGCTGCGACCGCAGGGGCTTCCCGGTTGCACGACGTTCACCAGGGCGCCCAGAACCAGAGGACGAGGTCGGAGCCCGTGTAGGTGCTCACGTCCACCGACTCGCCCGCGACCGACGTGGCCTGGAAGTCGAGGTCGAAGGTCGCAGCGTCCGCCGACTGGTCGCCGGTGTCGTCACTGCCGCCGCACGCGACGAGCGCGAACGACGCAGCGATCGACGCTGCGAGGAGGCGGAGGCGCACGGCCGAGAGGCTAGGCCCTGGGTAGCGGCCCTCGGGGTCGCGGCCGGTAGTTTCTCCGGGCGTGAGCACCCGCCGACTGATCATCGCCGCCTTGCTGTGTGGCCTCGCGATCCTGGTGGCGTTCTCCGTGCAACTCCTGCTCGTCCTCTGAGCCCTCGTCGCCCGAACCGGCGGCACCGGGGTGGCTGCGACGATCGAGTCAGGCGATGCGGGCGTGGGCCCGACGCCCGAGGTGGACGAATCCGGGGCGATCGTCGTCCTCGTCACCCTCGACCATGGTGACGATCGTGTCCACACCGGTGCCGGGGTCCGTGGTCCGGTAACGGTCGTCGCCGACCGGGGTCAGCGTGAGCGTGCGCTCCCGCATGCCGGCCAACGAGAACAGTTCGTCGGGGATGATGGTCATCCGCAGCGTCTCGTCGTCGCCGCCGGCGATGGCCAGTCGTTGGTGCAGCCGTTCGTAGATGCCGTTGCAGGCGGATGCATCGGGGCGCTCGTCGACCGGCAACGGTTCGGGCAACGGATCGGGACGGCACTGGAGGACGTCGCCGCCGATGGCGTCGAACACCGCCGTGGCGACATGATCGCCCCGTGCCGAGTTGGCGAGCACCACGATGGCCGCGTCGGCTTCGGGGATTACGCGCAGGAACGAGCGCTGCCCGACGGTGTCGCCGTCGTGGGAGAGGACGTCGGTGTCGCCCCAGCGCTTCACGTTCCACCCGAGTGCCCACTCGTCGGTGGAGCCGGGGACCTCGACCTGCGGCTCGACCATCGCGGTGAGCGCCCGGGACGGGAGGACCTGCTTCCCGTCGGCGTTCTTGCCGCCGGCGAGGTGGAGTCGGGCGAAGGTGAGGATGTCGTCGGCATCGGCGATGACCCCGCCGATGGGCACGTTGAAACGAGCGAGGGTCCACGGGTTGACCTGCAGGCCTGAGTCGCCGTGGTGATGCCCGGCGGCGACCCGGTGGACGATCGCCTGTTCGGCCAGGGTCACCGTGCGCCGCAGCCCGGCCGGACGGAGCAGCCGTCGTTGCAGCGCCCGGGTGAAGTGATCGCCCGTCGCCTCCTCCACGAGACGACCGAGAACGCCGTACCCGGAGTTGCAGTAGCTGAACATGTCGTCGGGCGCATGGAGTTGGCCCACGTCCTCGAGTGTCGACACGTAGCGCCACAGGGCGTCGGGATTGCGGCCGCAGTCGAGGAAGTGGTCGCCTTCGATGCCGCTCGTGTGGCTGAGGAGGTGTCGAGGCGTGATCGACAGCGTCGCAGCGTCGTCCCGCACGCGGAACTCCTGGAGGGCGCCGCGCACGGGTTCGTCCAACTCGACGACCCCGGCGTGCACGAGCTGCATCACCAGGGTCGCGGTGTACACCTTGGAGATCGAGCCGATCTGGAAGAGCGTGTCGGGGGTGACGTCGATCCCCGTCTCGACGTTCGCGATGCCGGACGCGACGACCGATCGTTCGTCACCTCGGACGACGCCGACCACGACGCCCGGGACACCGTGTTCGGCTCGTGCGGCGTCCAGGACCGTCTGCAGCGTCGGTTCGAACGCGTCGAGTGCAGGCATGACGGGAGGAGGGTACTGGTTCTGTTCCCCATCCACGACGGTCGACGGCCACAGACGCCGGGATGACGGCATGGTGCCGGGTGACCCGTAGCCTGCGTGCCATGTTCGCCGATCGTGTCGCGAGGGTCCGAGACCGGATGCGGCAACTCGACGTCGACGTCGCGTTGTTGTCCGTCGGGCCCGAACTGCCGTATCTGACGGGCTACGAGGCCATGCCCCTCGAGCGGCTCACGATGCTCGTGTTGCCGGTCGACGGAGAGCCGACGCTCCTCGTGCCACAGCTCGAGGCGCCCCGGGTGGTGGAGCGTCCGGACGTCTTCTCCGTGCGTGCCTGGGGCGAGACCGACGACCCGATCGCGCTCGTCGCCGACCTCGTCGGATCGGCGCAGACCCTGGCCATCTCCGATCGCACGTGGGCACGTTTCGTGATCGACCTCCAGCACGCGGTGCCCGGCCGTACGTGGCGGCGCACCGACCGGGTCGTCGGTCCCGTGCGCGCGATCAAGGACGCAGCGGAGATCGACGCGCTGCGTGCCGCCGGCGCCGCAGCGGACCGCGTCGCTCGCCAGCTCCAGTCGGGCGACATCGCGCTCCTCGGCCGGACCGAAGCCGAGGTCTCCGCCGACATCGGCCGACGCCTCATCGACGAGGGCCACCACAAGGTCAACTTCGCCATCGTCGCCGCCGGCCCCAACGCGTCGTCGCCACACCATGAGCCGGGCGCGCATGTGATCGAAGCGGGGGAGGCGGTGCTGTGTGACTTCGGCGGGACCATGCACGGTCCCGGTGGCGTGGGCTACTGCTCGGACATGACCCGCGTCGTCGGCGTCGGGTCTGTCCCCGCCGATCTGGAGCGCGCGTACGCGTCGCTTCTCGCCGCGCAGCAGGCAGCGGTCGCCAGCGCGACCGTCGGCGCCACCTGCGAGTCGGTCGACGCCGCGGCGCGCGACGCGCTGACCGACGACGGCTGGGGCGAGTGGTTCATCCACCGGACCGGCCATGGCATCGGCATCGAGGAACACGAGGACCCGTACATCGTCGTGGGCAACGACGAGGTGCTCGCTCCCGGCCATGCGTTCTCGGTCGAACCCGGGGTCTACGTCCCCGGCAGGTGGGGCATCCGCCTCGAGGACATCGTGATCGCCAGCAACGACGGGCCGGTCGCCTGCAACCAGGCCGACCACGACCTCGTCGTCATCGGTTGAACGGACATCGGGCGTGATCGAGCTCTCGGCCGCGACGTTCTGCCTGCAGTGGGCGACGGGCGGGCTCGCGTTCCTCTGGGTCACCACCCGCCGGCGCGAGGTCGGCATCGGCTACGGCTGGCTGATGCGTGCCAGTTACGGCTCCATCGCCGCGATCGGCGTATTCGTGGGGTTCCGCTACGACGACGCGTTCGCTCGCGAGATGGTCACCGCTGCGGTCGTCGCCGCCACGACGATCGCGCTCGTCGTGAGTGTCGTCCGTCGACGAGCCGGCGTCGAGAAGGAGCGAGAGCGCGTCGCCGTGAAGTCGGCCCGCATCACCGAGATGACCGGGATCGACCGCGACATCGACGGCCCGCGTGACGACGTCCCGGAGTTCCCGCCGGTGCTCGATCTGATCCCTCCGATCATCGGCGTCGTCGGCCTCGTGATCGCCGCCGACGTCGGGGGCGGGCCGTTCGCTCTCTCGTTGCTGCGGTTGCTGGCCGGCGCGGCGTTCCTCGGCGCGGTGACCGACGCGATGCTCCTCGGTCACTGGTACCTGGTCCAGCCCGGCCTCGGACGTGGGCCCCTGCTCGAGCTCGTCCGTTGGACCGCCGTCACCTGGCCGATCGAGGTGGTCGCGATGCTCCTGCCCACGGGGATGGTCTCGGTCTTCGACGGCACGATCGACGATGGCTACGGCGGCATCCTCGGGTGGTTCTGGCTCGCCTGTGCCATCACCACGATCGGGCTCGTCTACGTCACCCGCGCCGCCCTGAAGGAGCGCTACTACTCGGCCGTCATGGCCGCGACCGGCCTCCTCTACCTGGCCATCCTCACGGCCTTCGGCACCGACCTCGTCGCGCGAGCTGTGCTCTCCTGAGCCAGCTCAGTCGTTCCTCCTTCGCCGGCTCCCGTGCGACGGAGCCGCGTTGCGTCGGTCGACCGCCGGTCGGCTGGCGCCTCCCTCAGTGGCCACCGCGACGCTGGCGCAACCCCCGACCAGGGGGCGGAACAGCCTCTCGGTAGCGAAGTCTTCGTTCCTGGGGTTCACTGAGGGCATGCCTCGTGCCATCTGGAGTGGGTCGATCAGCTTCGGCCTGGTCAACATCCCCGTGAAGCTCTACAGCGCGGTCAGCCGCAAGAGCGTCCGGTTCAATCAGATCGACAAGAACACCGGATCGCGCATCAAGTACAAGAAGGTGTCGGCGGAGTCCGGCGACGAGGTCGACAACGACGACATCATCAAGGGCTACGAGCTCCCATCGGGCGAGTACGTCACCGTGACCGATGACGAGCTCGCACAGCTCGACCCCAAGGCCAGCCGGACGATCGAGATCGAGGAGTTCGTCGACCTCGTCGACATCGACCCGCTCTACTTCGACTCCGCCTATTACCTGGCGCCCGACAAGGCCACGGTCAAGCCGTATGCCCTGCTCAGCCGGGCCATGGAGGAGTCGGGCAAGGTCGGGATCGCCCGGGTCGTCATGCGCACCAAGCAGTACCTCTGCGCGGTGCGACCGCAGGACGGCTCGTTGGTCATGTCGACGATGGTCTACGCGGACGAGGTCAACGCTCCCGAACAGATCGCCGAACTGGCAGAGGTGGGCGAGGTCGAGGTCTCCGACAAGGAGCTGGTCATGGCGAACCAGCTGATCGAGTCGTTGAGCGAGGAGTTCGACCCGGCCAAGTACGAGGACACGTACCGAGAACGCGTGCTCGACGTCATCGAGCGCAAAGCCGCCGGCGAGGAGGACATCGTCGCCACGCCCGAACCTCAGGAGGACAAGGTCGTCGACCTCATGGCCGCGCTCGAGGCGTCGGTCGCCGCCGCCAAGGAAGCGCGGGGCCGTCACCCGGCGACCGCCGAGGCGGGGTCGGTGTCGAGCGAGGAGATGGCCGGCGGGGCCGACGAGGACCAGGAGTCGGAGAAGAAGTCGAAGAAGTCGGCCTGACGGGTCCTTCGTCGTGGTGGAGACGGTGGTCGAACTCGAGGGCGAACGCCTCCGCGTTCGCAACCTCGACAAGGTGCTGTACCCCGCGACCGGGTTCACGAAAGCCGAGGTCATCGACTACTACGTGCGTGTCGCACCGGCGATGCTGCCCCACGTCGCCGGGCGGGGCGTGACCCTGCGCCGGTACCCCGACGGGGTCGACGGCGACTCGTTCTTCGAGAAACGTTGCCCGTCGCACCGGCCCGACTTCGTGAAGACGGTTCTCGGGCCCGGCGACCGCAACGGTGGCATCGACTACTGCTGCATCGACTCGATCCCGTCGCTCGCCTGGGTGGCGAACATGGCGGGGCTCGAGATCCATGCCCCGATGGCGAGAGGCGACGACATCGAGTCGCCGACGGCCTGCGTGTTCGATCTCGATCCCGGCGCCCCGGCCGACATCGTCGACTGCGCTCGGGTCGGCCTCGAGATCCGGGACGTCCTGGCCGGCGTCGGCCTCGAGTGCGTGCCGAAGACCTCCGGGTCGAAGGGGATGCAGTTGTACGTCCCGCTCAACCGGCCACACACCCACGACCACGCCAGCGGCTTCGCGCACGCCGTTGCCCAGGTCCTGCAGAAGCACCGGCCCGACGAGGTCACCTCGGTGATGGCGAAGAACGTGCGGGGCGGCAAGGTGTTCATCGACTGGAGCCAGAACAGCCGCCACAAGACCACGGTCGCCGTCTATTCGCTACGAGCCCGGCCCACCCCGACGGTTTCCACACCGGTCACCTGGGACGAGGTCAGCGACACCGCCGACGGGGCCTCGCTCTCCTTCACGGCCCCCGCGGTGCTCGAACGGGTCGCGGCGCACGGGGACCTGTTCGCCGCCGTCGTCGACCTCGAACAAGAACTCCCCGGCGGTTGAACCGCCGGGGAGCCGATCGGCGATCGAGGATCGCTCGGAACTGCGGTGGGTGTCAGACCCGCCCGTCGTCGAACCCGCCCCGCTGGTCCTTGCCGAACCAGATCGGCACGCTGTCGGCGTTCGCCCCGTCGGTCCAGACGATGTCGTCGTTGCCGTCGGCGTCGAAGTCGCCGGTGATGGGGTAGTAGGTGCCGTTCACGGTCATGGCGACGCTGCGGTAGTTGCCGAAGCCCGCCTCGCCGTACCAGATGTAGTCCCTGGCGCCGCCGGGAGCGTGCCAGACGATGTCGTCGTTGCCGTCGCCGTCGAAGTCCCCGGCGGCGGGCTGGTAGGTGCCGTTCACCGTGGTCCGGATCGACTTGAAGCTCCGTGCGCCGGTCCGCATGTGGATGTAGTCGGCCTTGGACCCGGGGGCGTACCAGGTGAGATCGTCCTGGCCGTTGCCGTCGAGGTCGGCGACGATGAGGCAGTAGTCGCCGTTCACGGTGATCCGCTGGCTGTTGAAGGCACCGCTGGTCGAGGTGCCGTACCAGATGTAGTCGGCCTTGGATCCGGGGGCGTACCAGATGATGTCGTCCCGGCCGTCACCGTCGAGGTCGCCGACCGACGGCGTGTAGTGACCGTTGATCTGGACCTTGTCGCTGACGAAGGACGATCCGTTCCAGTGGGAGAGGTAGTCGGCTCCCGAGCCCGGGGTGTAGAACAAGACGCTGTCGCTCCCGGCACCGGTGAAGTCCCCGGAGATCGGGATGTAGCTGCCGCGGATCGCCGTGGGAGCTTCGGAGAACCGGCGGGAACCGGACCCCTCCAGGACCTCGTCCGGGGCGCTCGACGGGCCGTGGACGAGGATGTCGTCGTCGCCGTCACGGTCGAAGTCACCGGCGACGACGGTCCCACCGGCGGCGCAGGGCCCGTCGATGGTCGGACCACCGGTCTCCAGGCCGGTCGGACCGGAGATGGCCGGGCCCTGGAGGAATCGCTGGGTCACCCAGGTGCTCCCGCCGGAGTGCACGATGCCGATACCGATGCGGTTCGTGGACGACGACAGGATGTTGTTCCGGTGGCCGGTCGAGTTCATGAGGAGCTCGTGCACCCGGTCGACGCTGCCGGCGTAGCCGACGTTCTCGGCGACGAGGCGCCAGTTGGGCTCGATGCGGGTGGCGACGTCGCCGAGCTGGGGGTCGTGGGAGAGTTTGCCCGTGCTCGCCAGGTAGGCGGACCAGGAGCGCGAGGTGTCGGCGAACGCCGGATCGGACACCATCGGAGCGAGGCCTCGGGCCTGACGTTCCTGGTTGACGAGGGTCAGCATCCGGCTCTCGTCCTGCGAGACGGTGGTACCGGCGGACGCGGGTCCGGCGATTCCGACGCTCACGGCCGTCGCGAGGAGAGCGAGCAGGCAGAGGAGTGCGAACCGATGGAGTGGAGTGGAGTGTCTGCGGGTCACGATGTCTTGATCGGCCGGATCCGGCAAATGCTTGAGTAGGTGATTCGGCCCAATGCTCGTCGTGCGTCGGCACCGTCCAATACGGAGCGTCAGACGAAGAGCCGTTGCCACACGGAGCGTCGGGAGTGGATTGTTCGGCATCGACGGTTCTGATGCCTTTCGATCGGATCAAGTGTCGGAAATGTCCGTATTCCGTTCGCCGCGCCGCCGGAGATCGCTTCCCGTGCGAGCCGCCGAACGGGAACATGGACAGAACAGCCCACGCGAGGAGCGAGGTCCCCCGTGCTCGAACTACTCCCGATGACCGGTCCGGCAGTCCTGGTCGTGGCCATGTCCGTGTTGTTCGTTCGCCGCGCACGCGCCGAGGCGGCGCCGCGGCCGGACGAGTTCGACGCCCGGCCCATCACCGTTGCGCGAGAAGACTGGGACCCCCGGGGACGCCCCATGGTCCCGGCTGCGGTCGGGGATCTCGTCGAACCGGCGGTCGCGACGCTGGGCCGCCGGATTCGCGACGTCTCGCCGCCGAAGAAGAAGGTGCGCATCCGTCGTCGCCCGCTCGTGGCGGCGTCGACTATCGCGCCACGAAGTACTTCGCCCGTGGGTGATGACAGATCAGCGCCGAGGTCGACTGCTCGGGCTGGTACTGGAAGCCGGTGTCTTCGCTGACCTCGATGCCGATGCGGTCGGCGCCGAGCAGTTCGGCGACCTTCTCGTTGTCCTCGAGATCGGGGCAGGCCGGGTAACCCCACGAGTACCGGCCACCGTGGTACTGCTGGCGGAACATGCCGGCGAGGTCGATCTCCTGGTTGTCGGCGATGCCCAACTCCTCGCGGATGCGCTTGTGCCACAGCTCGGCGAGTGCCTCGGCCATCTCGACGCCGATGCCGTGCAGCTTCAGGTAGTCCTGGTACTTGTTCGCTGCGAACAGTTCGGCGGTCCGTTCGCTGACGGCGTGGCCCATGGTCACGATGTGGAACGCGGCGACGTCGACGGTGCCTTCCGGGTTCAGCGCAGGATCGACCGGCCGGAACATGTCGGCGATGCACAGGAACGGTTCCTTGCGCTGGCGCGGATACGAGAAGCGACACCGCTCCTCGGTGGCCGTCTCGTCGGTCCAGATGACGAGATCGTCGCCGTCGGCGTTCGCCGGGAAGTAGCCGTAGACGAGCGCCGGCTGGAGCAGACCGTCGGCCTTGGCCTGGGCGAGCTCGGCCCGGAGTTGGGGACGGATGCGATCCTTGAACTCCGCGTCGGTCTCCTTGGTCCCGTCGGCCTTCTTCTCGGGGCGGAACTGCCACTGGTTGCGGAACAGCGCAGTCTCGTTGATGAAGCTTGCGATGTCGTCGAGCGAAACGCCCTTGACCACCTGGCTGCCCCAGAACGGTGGCGTCGGAACCGGGTTGTCGAGCGCCACGTCGGGGGACCGGTCGGGGAGGACGAGGTCGGGGTCGTCGACGGGTGCGTCGAGTCCGGCGCGAGCCCGGACCGTCGATTCCGACGGCACGACACCCCAGTCGGGGTCGTCGTGCTCGGCCCCGTCGCGCACGGCCTTCAGGCGGTCCATCGTGTGCAGGCCCTCGAACGCGTCCTTGCCGTAGAACAGCCGGCCCTCGTAGACCTCGCGCAGGTCACGCTCGACGTAGCTGCGGGTGAGCGCTGCGCCGCCGAGCAGCACCGGGATCCCGAGGTCGCGCTGGTTCAGCTCCTCGAGGTTCTCGCGCATGATCAGCGTCGACTTCACGAGCAGGCCCGACATGCCGATGGCGTGGGCCTTGGTCTCCTCGGCCGCCTTCAACATGTCGCTGATCGGGACCTTGATGCCGAGGTTGTGCACCTCGTAGCCGTTGTTGGTGAGGATGATGTCGACGAGGTTCTTGCCGATGTCGTGGACGTCGCCCTTGACCGTGGCGAGCACGATTCGGCCCTTGGAGGTGTCCTCGCCCTCGATCTTCTCCATGTACTGCTCGAGGTGGGCAACGGCGGCCTTCATCGTCTCGGCCGACTGCAGCACGAACGGCAGCTGCATCTCGCCTGATCCGAAGAGCTCACCGACGACCTTCATCCCGCCGAGGAGGAACTCGTTGATGATGTGGAGCGGAGCGTGGCCCTCGGAACGGGCAGCTTCGAGGTCGTCGACGAGACCGTCGCGGTCGCCGTCGATGATGCGGTGATGAAGCCGCTCGGAGACCGGCCAACCGGACCGGTCCTCCTTGACCTCCTGGACCGACTCGACGTCGGCGAACAGTTCGATGATCTTGGACAACGGGTCGTAGTCGGGGTCGCCGCCGGAGGCGGCACCGTCGACGCCGCGCCGGTCGTAGATCAGGTCGAGACAGGCGTCGCGCTGATCGTCGGGGATGCGGGCCAACGGCAGGATGCGACCGGCGTGGACGATCGCGGAGTCGAGGCCGGCCTCGGCGCACTCGTGCAGGTACACGGAGTTGATGACATGGCGAGCGGCGGCCTTCAGTCCGAAGGAGATGTTCGAGAGGCCGAGCGTGGTGTGGACACCGGGCAGGTTCTCCTTGATGAGGCGGATGCCGTCGATGGTCGCCTTGCCGTCGCCGCGCGACTCCTCCATGCCCGTGCCCAGGGTGAGGGCGAGCGGGTCGAAGATGAGGTCGCTGGGTTCGAGGCCGTAGCGCTCGATGGCGAGGTCGTGGATGGACTTCGCGGCGCGCAGCTTCCATTCGGGCGTCCGGGCCTGGCCCTCCTCGTCGATGCAGGTGCACACCACTGCGGCGCCGTGTTCCTTCGCGAGCGACAGGAACCGGTCGAGTCGGGTGCCGGGGGCGTCGCCGTCCTCGAGGTTCACCGAGTTGAGGATGGCGCGGCCACCGAGCAGTTCGAGCGCGGTCTCGACCACCTGGGGTTCGGTCGAGTCGATCATGAGCGGAGCCGTCGACTGGGTGGCGAACCGGGACGCGACCTCGGCCATGTCGAGCGTGCCGTCGCGGCCGACGTAGTCGACGCAGACGTCGATGACGTGGGCGCCGCCGGCGATCTGGTCCTTGAGCATCTTGACCGTGGCGTCCCAGTCGCCGTCGATCATCGACTCGCGGAACGCCTTGGACCCGTTGGCGTTGGTGCGCTCACCGATGAGCAGGACCGACGCATCCTGTTCGATCGGGGTGAAGCTGTAGATCGAGGCCGCACCCGGCACGTGTTCGGCCGTCCGGGCGGCAGGGGTGAGGTCCTTGCAGTTCTCGGCGAGGAGACGGATGTGTTCGTTGTTGGTGCCGCAGCAGCCGCCGACGACCTGGACGCCGAACTCGGTGATGAACCGCGTCTGCGCCTCGAGCAGCTGCTCGGGCGTGAGGTCGTAGTGCATCTTGCCCTCGACGACCGAAGGCATCCCAGCGTTCGGGAGCGCCGAGATCGGCATACGCGAGTGCTGGGAGAGGTGGCGGAGGTGCTCGCTCATCTCGCCCGGCCCGGTGGCGCAGTTCAGGCCGACGATGTCGATGCCCATCGGGTCGAGGGTCGCCAGGGCAGCGCCGATCTCGGTTCCAGGGAGCATCGTGCCCGTGAGCTCGATCGTGACCTGCACCTGGAACGGGATCTCCCGCCCGGCGGTCTTCATGGCGGCACGGCAGCCGTTGATGGCGGCCTTCGTCGTGAGCAGGTCGTTCTGGGTCTCGATCAGGAACAGGTCGACGCCGCCGTCGAGGAGCCCCCGCGCCTGTTCGCGATACGCATCGAGGAGTTCGCGGTAGGTGATGTGGCCGAGCGTGGGCATCTTGGTGCCCGGACCGATGGAACCGGCCACGAATCGGGGGGAGCCGTCGGCGGCGAAGTCGGCGGCGACGGTCTTGGCGATCTTGGCCGCCTCGACGTTGAGTTCATACGTGCGGTCGGCGATGCCGTATTCGGCGAGCGGAATGGCGAAGGCGCCGAACGTGGCGGTCTCGGTCACGTCGCAACCGACGGCGAAGTAGGTCTCGTGGAGGCCGGCGATGACGTCGGGTCGGGTCACGGCGAGCATCTCGTTGCAGCCGTCGAACTCCTCTCCACCGAAGTCGTCGGGCGTGAGACCGTCGAGGGTCTGGACATAGGTCCCGAAGGCGCCGTCGTAGACGACGACGCGCTGGCTGACCAGGTCGAGGAAGGGGCTGTCCATGGTCCGACGAGCCTACCGAGGCCCCTCCACCCACCCCCGCATCGAAAATCCCAGCGAGAAGGGTCCGGATACCGGGGACTTCTCACGGTGATTTTCCAGCCGTGAGGTAGCGTCGCCGGCCGATGGGGGGACGAGCGTGACCAAGCTGTACACGGGCAAGGGCGACGACGGCACGACCGGGTTGTTCTACGGCGGCCGGGTGCCCAAGGACGACGCCCGACCGGCCGCGTACGGGACGGTTGACGAGGCGCAGGCGGCGATCGGTCTGGCCCGGGCGGCGGCACGTGGCGGCGAGGTCGACGAGATCCTCGTCGGCGTCGAACGCGACCTCTACGTCCTGATGGCCGAGTTGGCGACACTGCCGGAGAACCGTCACAAACTCGTGGCCGGCCAATCCGCCGTCACCGACGAGATGGTCACCGCGCTGAGCGAGTTGACCGACGACATCGGCGAGCGGTTCGAGTTCCCGACCGAGTTCGTCGTCCCGGGTCAGAACGAGGTGTCCGCTCGCCTCGACGTCGCTCGCACCGTCGCCCGCCGGGCCGAGCGGAAGTCGGTGACGGTCGACGTCGACGGCTCCCACGTCGTGCCCTATCTCAACCGACTCTCGTCGCTGCTCTGGACCATGGCCCGTTGGGTCGAGTCCGGCGACACCCTGCTCTCGCGAACCGGATCCACGGAGGACCAATGACCGTCACGATCGAACTCGTCAAGGAAGCGTCGGCCGGAGCGATGACCGTCGCAGGGGTGACGGCCGAAGCGTTCGAAGACCATCCACACCACGCGCTCCTGTCCGAGTCGGGCTTCGCCGCCAAGGTGGGGGAGACCCAGATGGTCCCGGGCGACACCGGTGTCGAACTCGTCGTCGGCCTCGGTCCCGACGCGGAGCGCGACGCCGACTCGTTCCGCACCGCCGGCGGGGCGATCGCCCGCGCAGCCAAGAAGCAACAGTCCGTGGCGGTCCACGACGTGTTGGAGACGGGCGGCGAAATCGCTCCGTCCGTCGTCGGTCAGGCGCTCGCCGAGGGCCTGGTGCTCGGCGGCTATCGATACACCGCGCTCAAGAGCGACCCCGAAGACTCCTCACTCGCCTCGATCGAGGTCGTCGGGAAGGGTGGCAAGCGCGTCCAGTCCGCGTTCGACGTCGGTCGGTCGATCGCCGAGGCCGTCTGCATCGCACGCGACCTGGTCAACGAACCCGGTGGCACGCTCACGCCGCCGGCGCTGGCGAAGAAGACCGAGAAGCTCGGCGCTGCGCTCGGGTTCGAGGTCACCGTGCTGGGCCCGAAGGAGATCAAGGCCGCGAAGATGGGCGGTCTGCTCGGCGTCAACCGCGGCTCCGACATCCCGCCGCGGTTCCTCGAGTTGTCCTGGAAGCCCGAGGGCTCGTCCCGGGGTGTGGTGGCGCTGGTCGGCAAGGGCGTCACGTTCGACTCCGGCGGTCTCAGCCTGAAGCCGTCCGACGGCATGCTGGCCATGAAGGGCGACATGGGCGGTGCCGCCGCAGTCATCGGTGCGTTCTGTGCGCTCGACGCCGTGCAGCCTCGGGTCGAGGTGCGCGGCTACCTCCCGCTCACCGACAACATGACCGGCGGCGACGCCACCCGTCTCGGCGACGTCCTCACGATCAGCAACGGCAAGACGGTCGAGGTGCACAACACCGACGCCGAGGGTCGTCTGATCCTCGCCGACGCCCTGTCGAAGGCGACGGCTGACGAGCCCGACGCCATCGTCGATGTCGCCACCCTGACCGGCGCGTGCATGGTGGCGCTCGGCGACAACCACGCAGGGATCATGGGGACGAGCGACGGATTGCTCGAACAGGTCCAAGAGGCCTCCGCGGCGGTCGGGGAGAAGACGTGGCCGCTGCCGCTCCCGCAGGAGTGGCGCTCGAACCTCGACAGCGAGATCGCCGACATGAAGAACATCGGTGGTCGCTATGGCGGGGCGTCGATCGCCGGGCTCTTCTTGAAGGAGTTCGTGGGCGAGGGCATCCCCTGGGTCCACATCGACATCGCCGGCCCGGCGTTCGTCTCGAAGGAGACGTCGACGACGACCAAGGACGGGACCGGCTTCGGGGTGCGCACACTCGTGCAGCTCCTCAAGAGCTACAAGCGTCCGCGCTGACCCGGCGCCGGCTCGCACGCGCTCGCGATCGCGCGGTTGGCCGCCGCGGCGTCGAAGTTCCATCGGCGCAGCTGTTCTTCGACCTCGACCCGCGAGGCCCCCACGTCGAGGAGGCTGCGCGCCAGTCGGGTCGCGTGCGCGTCGTTGGCCGGATGGGTGTTGCGGCTCAGCTGGTCGTCCTGCCACCGGCGGTGCTGGCCGGCGAGGTGACGGGGGAGGCGTCGGGCCTGCTGGCGGTTCAGGGGCGGGATCTTGGTGCGGACGGCGATGATGCCGTGATCCTCCTGGCGGGCCACGCCGAATCGGATGCACCGTTCGATCGAGCGATGGAACGGGCCGTTCTGGCCGCCGCGGTTGCCGATCCCGATCGACCGGGCGCAGTCGGCCGCGTCGATGCTGAATCCGTCGGGCTGGTCGTCGAACTCCGACGCCAGTCGCCGGAGCAACCAGGTCGACGTCGGGCCGAGCAGCGGGAGCCAGAATCGCTCGACGTAGGTCGAGCGGGGGTCGAAGCCGAGCGTGTCGACGACGGGGTCGCGCCAGGCCATCACCAGCAGTGGTGGCAGCGTACGAGCGGGGGTGAGCGTGGTGTCCACGGGAGTTCTCCTCGAGATGCGTGTGTCCGGGGGGAAGCTCGTCGACACGTCGGTCGGTCCTCGCATCGACGCTCCGGTCGCAGCGTTCACGACACAACGTGATGTTTCGATACATTCGATGTCTATCGGTCGGGCGCTAACCTGTCAACCGTGGACGCCGATGTGATCGCCCAGGGCCGCGAACTCTTCCAGGATGCGGAACGGGTGGTGGTGCTCACCGGCGCCGGCATCAGCACCGACAGCGGGATCCCCGACTTCCGCGGTCCACAGGGGCTCTGGACCAAGAACCCCGAGGCCGAGAAGCAGGCGACGTTGTCGTACTACGTGTCCGACCCGGAGATCCGGAAGCGGGCGTGGCAATGGCGGCTCCAGACAGCGTCGGACACCTTCGAGCCCAACGCCGGGCACCGCGCATTGGTGGCGCTCGAGGGCCACGGCAACCTCGAGTTGTTGATCACCCAGAACGTCGACGGTCTCCACCTGATCGCCGGGACATCGCGGGAACGGCTCGTCGAGATCCACGGCACCACGCGCGACGTCGTGTGTCTCGGCTGTGACGACCGAGCTCCGATGGAGTCGGCGCTCGAGCGGGTGCGCGCCGGCGAGGAAGACCCCGCCTGTCGCATCTGCGGCGGCATCCTCAAGTCGGCGACCATCTCCTTCGGTCAGGGTCTCGTCGCGGCCGACCTCGAGCGGTCCGACGCCGCCGCCCGGAACGCTGACGTCGTCCTCGCGGTGGGAACCACGCTCGGCGTCTACCCGATCGCCAACGTCGTACCGATCGCGAAGGCGCAGGGGGCGACGGTCGTGATCGTGAACGGTGGCCCGACCGAGATGGACGACCTCGCCGATCTCCGCCTCGAGGGATCGATCTCCGAGATCCTGCCCACGCTGATGCCGTAGGTTCCGGCCATGCGTGCAGTCGTCCTCAACGGAGCCCACGATGTGTCGGTCGAGACCGTCGACGACCCTGGCCTCAGCGGCCCCGACGGGATCGTCGTCCAGGTCGAGAGCACGGCGATCTGTGGCTCGGACCTGCACCTGTATCACGGCGACATGGCCGAACCGGGCGTGCACCTCGGTCACGAGTTCATCGGATCGGTGGTCGAGACCGGCGCCGACGTCGACACCGTGTCGACGGGGGACCGTGTCCTGGTCAGCGGTGTCGTCGGCTGTGGCGCGTGTCGTGAGTGTCGCAGCGGCTGGCCGATGCGGTGCCTCAACGCCGGGTCGGCGGTGTTCGGCACGTCGCTCGAACTGCCGGGCGGGCAGGCGGAGTTCGCTGCGGTTCCCGGCGCGGACGCCTCGGTTCGTCGTATTCCCGACGGGGTCACCGACGAGCAGGCGGTGTTGCTCACCGACATCTTGCCGACCGGCTTCCTCGGTGCCAGTCGTGCAGACATCACCCCGGGCGCGACCATCGCGGTCATCGGTCTCGGCCCCGTCGGGATCTGCGCGCTCCGGTCTGCCCTGCTGTACTCGCCGGCACGCGTCCTCGCGGTCGATCCGGTCGCCCATCGCAGAGCGCACGCCGAACGGATCGGCGTCGAGACGATCGATCCCGCCGACGGCGGCACGATGGCCCAGGTCCTCGAGGCGACCGGCGGGCGTGGCGCCGATGCCGTCATCGAGGCGGTCGGGCACGACGAGACCATCAACGACGCCATCATGTCGGTGAAGCCGGGTGGGACGGTGTCGGTCGTCGGGGTGTCGACCAACCTCGCACACCCGTTCCCGATGGCGATCGCCATGTTCAAGGGCATCACGTTCCGGATCTGCGTGGCCGACATCCCGTCGACGTGGGACAGCCTGATTCCCCTGGTGGCCAACGGGCGCCTCCACCCCGAAGACGTGTTCACCCACCGCATGGGGCTCTCGTCAGCTGCCGACGCGTACCGGGTGTTCGACGGCCGCGAGGACGGGGTCATGAAGGTCCTCCTCGACCCCACCGCCTGACACCCTTCTTGTCACACCTCGAGACCTCATCGTGGTCGAGGCCGTGACAAGAAGCGGATGGGTGGGTCGGTTGGGCACGGGTTGGGTGGTCGGCGTGGCCTGAGCTGAGGATCCGGAATAGGCGACCACTACGATTGTTGACCTCCTGAGTAGGGATTCAACCCACCAGAACACGCACGTCAACCGGAGTACGAGAACCATGGCCAACTTCCGAGAACTCCTCGCCGCCACGAAGGCGGAGATCCGCGAGGTCGAGACCGCCGAGGCGGCCGAACTGCGCGACGCCGGCGGCAACGTCGTCGTCCTCGACGTGCGCGAACCCGACGAGAACGCCCAGGGGTCCATTCCCGGCGCCGTCTTCATCCCTCGCGGTCAACTCGAATCGAACATCGAGAACAAGATCTCCGACAAGGACGCCAAGATCCTGATCCACTGCGCGTCGGGCGTGCGGTCGGCGTTCGCCGCCAAGACGCTGAGCGAGCTCGGCTACTCCGACGTCGCCTCGGTCGCCGGCGGGTTCAACAAGTGGAAGGACGAGGGCCGTGACTGGAGCGTGCCCAAGAACCTGACCGCCGAGCAGCGCAACCGCTACCAGCGGCACCTGCTCCTCCCCGAGGTCGACATCGAAGGCCAGGTCAAGCTGCTCGAGGCCAAGGTCCTGTTGCTCGGTGCGGGCGGCCTCGGCTCGCCCGCGGCGTTGTACCTGGCCGCCGCCGGCGTGGGCACCGTTGGCATCATCGACATGGACGTCGTCGACGAGTCGAACCTGCAGCGACAGATCCTGCACAACATGGATCGCATCGGCGACCGCAAGGTCGACTCGGCCAAGAAGACGCTCACGGCGTTGAACCCCGACGTCAACGTCGTGACCCACGACTACCGCCTCGACGCCTCGAACGTCCTCGACGTGATCGCCGACTACGACATCATCGTCGACGGCACCGACAACTTCCCGACCCGGTTCATGGTCAACGACGCGTCGGTGAAGCTGGGCATCCCCGTGGTCCACGGCTCGATCTTCCGGTTCGAGGGCATGGTCACCGTGTTCGACCCGAAGAACGGCCCGACGTACCGCGACATGGTCCCCGAGCCGCCGCCGGCCGAGATGGCGCCCAGCTGCGCCGAAGCAGGCGTGTTGGGCGTGCTGCCCGGGATCGTCGGATCGTTGCAGGCGATCGAGGCGATCAAGTTGATCCTCGACCTCGGCGATCCGCTGACCGGACGTCTCCTCGCCTACGACTCCCTCGAGCAGAGCTTCCGTGAGTACAAGGTCCGCAAGGACCCCGCCAACGAGATCACGTGGGAGAACCGCGACAAGATCCAGGTCGTCGAACTCGACGGCCTGTGCATGCCCGCACCCCTCGGCTGAGCTCGAGTGCCACCGGTGGTGGCGGCGGTCTCGGTAGCCTCGATCGATCCAACGGCGGCCTGATTCCACGGCTCGCCGACGTCCGTCCCCCGGGAGCATGGATGATCGCCAAACGAACCACGTTGGTCGCCGCGCTCGCTGCGGCATGGCTGACGTTCGCCTCGACGGCACCCGCCGCCGCCGACGACCACACGGCCGGCGTCGAGTCCGATCCGGTCATGGAGTCGCAGGACCCGGAGGTCACGGGCATCGCGACGCCTCCGCCCCCGTCGGCGCAACCGTCCGACGCGTCGGCCGCGGCAACGTCGTCGGAGTACTCGTTCGGTGCGCAGTCGTTGGACGATGTCGAGGCCGCGGCAGCGGCGTACACGCGCCCGAGCGGCTGTTCGATCTCCGACAACGGGCTGGCCGCGATGATGCTCAGCCCGACGTTTCCCGAGACCGGCGCAGGGTCTGTCGCCACGCCGTCGCCGATGACGCTGTCCCGCTGGGACCGGGACATCGGCCTCTACTCGATGTCGGATCGGTCGACGTACACGCGCGCGTTCTGGCACCCAGGCGTCGGCATGTGGCAGTTCGACAGCGCCGGTGCGTGGGGTCTCACGGCGTACGAGCGCATGACCACCGCAGTCGTTGCGCCACTCGCTGCGAGCGTGATGGGGAACCGCTACTGCAACGCAACGGCCTCGGGGGCGTCGGGGGCGTCGGCGAGAGCCAGCGCGTGGGGCCCATGGGTCGCATGCCGTTCCGGCATCTGCGACGAGATCTTCTGGGAGATCTATGACGGAGCGAGCAACCCGCTGAACGTCGAGTCCGACGACGCGGTGAATCGGACCGGTGGCGTGACGGCTTCGGCATGTGCGCCTCCCGGACTGTCGAGTCGTTCATGCCGGCATGTCGACCCGAGTGTCGCGCTCGGCCACCGGGGGTGGACGGGTACGCCCTCGGGTTCGTCGAGCGTCGCACCGCTGTCGCTGCCCTTCGACGTCGTCGAAGCGAACGGCCTCGAGTGGCGCATGTGGTCCGCCGAGGACACCGGGTTCGGCGTCGACATCGCTGCGTCGAAACCGCTCGGCGCCAACGCCCGGTCGAAGCCGAACCCGGCCCGCACGTGCGAGAGGATCAGCCCGATCACGTGGTACCGCGATGGCGTCGTCCAGGATTCTGTCGACCGCTCGTCGTGCCCCGGAACGTACCCGCCTCCCGGATTCGGGCAGACCGACCTACGCGTCAACGGCGACTACCAGGCGTTGGCCGGCGACTTCTCCGGAGACGGTCTCGACGACATCGTCTGGTACGGACCAGGCGGGACCGCCGACCACCTCTGGCGATCGCCGATCGCCGATCCCACCAGTCTGCAGTTGAGCATCTCCGGCACCTACGAACCCCTTGTCGGCGACTTCTCGGGCGATGGGATCGATGACATCTTCTGGTACCGGCCCGGAAGCGGTGCCGAGTACGTGTGGACGGGTCGAGCGGGAAACCCTGCGAACCGTCCGTTCGACAACCACTCCGGAGCAGGAGTCCGCGTGAACGGTCACTACGACCCGGTTGTCGGCGATTTCTCGGGCGATGGGATCGATGACATCTTCTGGCACGCGCCGGGTTCGACACGCCATTACCTGTGGCGTGGCGGCAACGGCCTGTCGTTCCAGTCGAACGCCGTCGACCTCGCCATCGACCGGGTCGACGCGGTCGGCGACTTCGATGGCGACGGCCGAACCGATCTCGTCGACCATCGTCCAGGGGCCACTCCCGACGCGATCTTCCATTCGACCGGGACGAACTTCGTCCGCACGACGGTGCAGGTGGGTGGGTCCTACAACCTGATCGTCGGCGACTACGACGACAACGGGGTCGACGACATCTACTGGTACTCGACGGGATCTGGCAACGACTATGTGTGGTTCAACGACCCCGGTCGACGCGGCCAGCCGAGCGGAGCAGCGGCGAACCTGAGTTCGGGACGTCGATGGGCGGCGCTCGACAGCCCGAACGGGACCGACATCGCGTGGATGCTGGCCGGCGATGCGGCAGAGGAGTTCTGGACCTTCTCGGGGCGGTCGTTGAGCCGGTCGTCGAGCCTCTCCGTCGAGGGCAGCTACCAACCCGTGGTCGGCCGTTGGACGGCCGGGGGCGATGGCGTGTTCTTGTACGCACCAGGCTCGACCCCAGACCTTCTCTGGACACGTTGAGCGGTACGGTCGCTCCTCTTGTCCGATTCTCGAGACAACGCTGACCTCGCTGGTTCCCGATCCGCCGTCGGCCGTGGAAAGGTCGCTCTCACCTCGCTGGTCGGCGCTCTGTTCGCCCTCGGCGGTCTCGGTTTCGTCGTCCAGCGGATCGCTTCGACGTGGGACGAGACCGGTCCGGTGCTCCGCAGCGCCGACGGCTGGTGGTTGATCGTCGCGCTGGGTCTCGGGTTCGCAGGCATGACCGCGATCGCCCTGCCGTGGGTGGCCGTCGTCCGGGCGGTCGGCGGCGCCTTGTCGCCGATGACGGCGGTGTTGACCTATTTCGTCGGTGAGATCGGCAAGTACCTACCCGGTGGGGTGTGGCCGGTGGTGGGGCGCGGCGAGCTGGCGGTCCGCTCCGGTGTCCGGCGGACCGTCGCCTACTCGAGCGTGCTGTTCTCGTTGGCACTGCTGTATCTCGCAGCGCTCCTTCTTGCGGTCGGGCTGTTCCCGCTGGCGCTCGCGTCCGGCGGGACGTCTTCGACGCCGATGCTCCTGGTCCTGCTCGTACCCGTCGGCCTCGCGATGCTGCATCCGAAGGTGCTCACGCCGGTTCTCGGAGGACTGGGCCGACTCACCAGACGTGACATCGCCATCGTCCCGCCGACGTGGACGGTGATGGTCGGACTCGTGCTGCGCTACATCCCTGCGTGGATCCTGATCGGTTCGTCGACGTGGGCCGTGAGCCGTGCGTTGTCGGCCGAGATCGGGTGGGTCGAGATCTGTCTGGCGACGGTGCTCAGTTGGGCGGCGGGGTTCCTGGTGGCACCGGCACCCGGCGGTGTCGGGATCCGCGAGGCGGCGTTCGTCGCCGTCGCCGCATCGATGCCGAGCGGGATCGCAGCAGCGGTCGCGCTGTGCGCCCGGCTGGTGTTCATGCTCGTCGACGCCGCGGCGGCCGCGGTGTGTGGCCTCGTGTTGGCCTCGCGCCGACGTCGTTCTGCGGCGACACCGGGCGGGGTGCGCGACTCAGTGCGTGGCTGACGCCGCGACCATCGTCCACGGCAGGGGTGTGCGCACCGCGTCGACGTGAAACCGCTCTCCGACGGCGTCTGCGAAGCGCTTCGACGACCAGTGCTGGATGTGCCCCGGAGTGTTCCCGAGGTCGCGTAGGTATTTCCCGCGGCCCATGTTGAGGATCCGCCAGATTGGCTCACGCGGCACCGAGAACACGGCGTGACCCCGGCACACCCGGTGGAGTTCCTCGAGCGCACGGGTGGGGTCCGGGACGTGTTCCAGCATCTCGATGCCGAGCACGAGATCGAACGACTGGTCGGGGAACGGCAGGTCCTCCACGCTTCCGAAGGTGCCAGCCAGGTCGAGTTGACGCCAGTGGGAGCGGAGGTCGTCGTCGGGCAGGTCGAGAATTCGCAACGACGCATCCGGGAATCGCTGACGCACGCGCACGGCGACCTCACCTTCGCCTGCGCCGACCTCGAGTACCGACGCCGGAGCCACGGAGGGAAGCGACTCGTCGAGCGCCGTGAAGAACCCGCTCATCATCCGCCGCTCGATCGGGTTCGCCGACGCGTACTTGTCGTACGTGTTGCCGGTGGGCGTCGCGTCTGCGGAGGTCTGCATACGTCGCTCAGGCTACCGATCGGACGTGAGCGGGCTCGGTGCGGAGAAGGTGAAGGGAACCCGAACCGGACCGAGCGTGTCGGCGATGGCGTTGCTCTCGAGCAGGTAGACGGGCCGTTCGTCGCGGTCGAGTTCGTCGCCGTTGCCGTCGAACGCCGTGACGCGGCACGCGTACCGCCCGGCGGCGATGGGGAGTCCGGCGGCCGTGCACTCCACGTCGAACTGGTCGTGGCCGCCGGTGACGTGCCGTGCGCCGGCGATCGTGACGCCGAGGTTCGGGTCCACCAACTCGATGACGATCGATCCGTCGGCGGGCATGGCCTGCAGCGTCGTCCGCACGACCATCTCGGCATCGTGGCTTCCGGCGGTGCGTTCCAGCGAACAGTCGATGTCGAGCAGGATCTCGTGATCCTTGGTCTGGACCCCCGTCACGGACTCGAGGTATTGACGTGCCACCTCGTCGGCCGGGCCCAGCGCTTGCGCCACCCCGTGGTCGAGCCACAGCGCCCGATCACAGAGCGTCTGCACCGTCGCCAAGGAGTGGGTGACCACGACGACGGTACGGCCGTCGTTGCGGAACTGGCGGATCTTGGCGAGACAACGACGCTGGAACTCTTCGTCACCGACCGCGAGGACCTCGTCGACCAGCAGGATCTCGGGCTCGACGTTGATCGCCACCGAGAAGCCGAGACGGACGAACATCCCCGACGAGTAGTTCTTCACCGGGTGGTCGATGAAACGCTCGAGGCCGGCGAAGGCCACGATGTCATCGAACCGGAGATCGATCTCCTTCTTGGGGAGACCCAGGATCGCGGCGTTCAGGTAGACGTTCTCCCGGCCGGACAGTTCCGGGTGGAACCCGGCACCGAGCTCGAGCAGGGCCGACATCGATCCGTTGAGCGTGATCTCCCCGTCGTCCGGGCGATAGATCCCGGCCAGGCACTTGAGCGCCGTGGACTTCCCGGAACCGTTGTGTCCGACGAGCGCGAAGGTCTCTCCCTCGTCGACCTGGAACGACACGTCCTCGAGTGCCCACAACTCGTCGTAGACGACGCGCTTCATCCCGCTCATCACGATCGCCTTGATCGAACTGTTGCGCTCGTGGACGAGACGGAAGCGCTTGGACACGCCGTCGACGATGACTGCGGCCATCTCAGAGCTCCTCGGCGAGCCGTGGCTCGAGTCGGCGGAAGATGACGCGGCCGATCGCCAGCGTGATCGCGGCGATGAAGATCATCGCCAGCCAGTCGCGCAGCGCAGGGAACCGCAGGTCGTACAGGACGGCCCGGTAGGCGTCGACGAAATGGAACATCGGGTTCAGTCGTTGGATCTGCTGCGCCCATCCGGGGATGATCTCGAGCGGGTACAGGATCGGGGTGGCGTAGAACCAGGCGTTGAGGAAGATCGCGACGAAGTGGCTGACGTCGCGCAGGTACGCGTTGGAGATCGACGTCGCGAGCGACAGGCCCAGCACGAACGCGGCCTGCAACAACATGATCGGGATCACCACGATCAGCCACGGCAGCACCATGTTGCCGGCGATGAGCAGCGCCACGGCGAGGACGGCGAGTTCGATCGCGAGGCTCGACAGGCTCGCCAGCACGACCGAGGCGGGCAGCGTCCACCGGCGGAAGTACACCTTGGTGATCAGCCCCTCGTTCGCAACCAGGACACCGGACGCGCCGCCGACGCTGTTGGTGACGAAGAGCCAGGGCAACAGCCCGCACATCAAGAAGAGCGAGTAGTTGTGTATCCCGGACGGATCTCCCACCGGAGGCTCCACCCGGAGGAAGAGCGAGAAGACGACCGTGTAGATGATGAGGTTGAAGACCGGGTTGATGATCGACCAACCCCAGCCCAGCACCGAGCGCTTGTATCGGCCTCGCAGCTCGCGGAGGGTCAGGTTCGCGAGGAGCTCCACGGGGATGTCCGCGAAGCGGCGACCTACGGCGCTCTTCATCGTGGGGACGGTACTTGCGGGCTCCGCTGACGAGCCAGACCAGACACCGGGGCCCACCGGCGGTCGTGGTAGAACGGCGGCGTGCTGCCGTCCGTACGTGTCGTGGTGCTCAACTACAACGGTGGCGACCTGGTCCTTCGTTGCATCGAGAGCCTCCGCAAGACGGACTGGCCCGCGGATCGACTCGACATCGTCGTCGTCGACAACGCGTCGACCGATGGCTCCGCCGAATACCTGAACCGCACCTTTGATGACATCACCGTGATGTTCAACACCCACAACGACGGATTCCCGGCCAACAACCTGGCGATGCGGTCGATCGACGATCACGCTTACGTCGCCCTGGTGAACCCCGACACGACGGTGGATCCCGGCTGGCTGCGCCCGCTGGTCGAGACGATGGAGGCAGACGAAGCACTGGGAGGTGCGTGCCCCCGGCTGCTCCTCGAACCTCGGTTCGTCGACGTGGCCATCGACGCTCCGACCCACCGGGCCCCTGGCGACGACCGAGATCTCGGCGTCCGACTCACCGGGGTCCGGGTCGATGGCGTCGATCGCATCCGCCATCTCCAGGTGGTCGAGAACGGCTGGGGCGCGGAGCTCAGCGGAGCCGGACGCCACCACTGGCTCTCGAACGATGCCGTGGTCGCCGTCCCGCTCGATCCGGAGGCGACGGCTCCATCCAAGGTCGAGGTCCAACTCGTCGTCGACCCACCCAAGGACGTCCGGGTCGGATCGACCGTCGTCCACGTCGATGACGCGCCCGAGTGGTTCGAGGTCGACGTCGAAGGAGAGCCGTACGACGTCGTGAACAACGCCGGTTCGTTGTTGGTCGAGGGCGGATGGGGTGCCGACCGAGGACTCGGCGAGCGCGACGGTCCCGAGTACGACGAGCCCCGCGATGTCTTCGCGTGGTGCGGGGGAGGAGTCCTGCTGCGGTCGACATATCTGCGAGATGTCGGCCTGTTCGACGAACGATTCTTCCTCTACTACGAGGACACCGACCTGAGTTGGCGAGGACGTGCACAGGGATGGAACTACCGCTACGTCCCGGACTCGCTGATCCGTCACGTCCACGCGGCTTCGACCGTTGAAGGCTCGTCGATGTTCGTGCACTTCGTGGAACGGAATCGGCTGCTGATGTTGGCGAAGAACGCCCCGGTCGAGTTCGCGTCACGGGCCTACCTGCGCTTCGTGTTGTCGACCCTCGGGATCGCTCGTGAGCAGATTGTTCGCCCGCTGATGAGGGGCTCGCGTCCCGACCTCACCACCGTGCTGCGACGTATCCGAGCGTTCGTCGCAGCGGTTTCTCTGTTGCCCTACGCAGCCTCGCAACGTCGTCGTCTCCGGCGAGCGCAGGTGGTCGACGACGCGACGCTTCTGGCGTGGCAGGTACCGCAGCCGTGAGAT
>JAPKDO010000167.1 GCA_028822535.1 Acidimicrobiales bacterium | reverse complement strand
CGCATGGGCGCCGAGCCGACGTTGCGATGCACGGATCGGCCCACGAGATGGGCGCCGATGGGTGCAGTGAGGAACAACAACACGGCGGCGAGCAGCACCTTGACGGCGTCGAGTGGATCGAGGTGCAGCGCCGTACCCAACAGGACGAGCAGGACGCCGAGCGTGGTGGTCTTGGTCGCCGCGTGCATGCGTGCGTAGATGTCGCCGAATCGGTTGACGCCGATGGCGGCGAGCACCGACCACGCCCCGCCGATCACCAGGAGCACCTCTCCTGCGAGCTCCATGTCAGCCACCCCGCCGTTCGACGAAGCGGGCGGCGACGCTGGTGCCGACGAACCCGAGCAGTCCGACGGCGACGATCGCGTCGACGAAGTAGGTGTTGCCGGTGCGGGCGGTCTCGACGGCCAGAGCACTGACCACGATCAGGAGCAGCCCGTCGAGCGCAACGATGCGATCGGCGAGCGAGGGCCCGATCAGCAGGCGGGCGAAGAAGCCGATCGCGGCGACGGCCAGGAGTGCGAACGCGGCGGCGATCATCGTGCAGCCGCCGCGATGCGCGGGAACGCCGCCTCGACGCGTCGCGCCATGGCCTCGACATCGGCGCGGGCGTCGTCGAGGTCGTGGAGGTGGAGCACGTGGACGTAGAGGACGGGCTCCGGTCGGCGCGCCAGTTCGAGGGTGAGCGTGCCGGGCGTGAGGCTGGTGGCGTTGGCGACGATCGTGGCCACCAGGTCGCTGTAGCCGTCGAGGGGTACGGCGATGATGCCGGTTTCGATCCGGTTCTGCGGGGTCACCACCTCGCGGGCGAGGACGAGGTTGGCTTCGATCAGCTGCACGACGAAGTAGCCGGCGAACCGCGCGAGTGCGAGCGGTCGGACTCGATGTTCGGCCTTCGTGGGGATCCCGCTCGAGACCACGGCCGCGATCGCCAGACCCGACAACGCATTGGCGGCCGAGATGTCGCGCCAGAGCACGATCCAGAGGGTGGTCAAGCCGAGGACGGTGAGCGCTCGTTTCACGACCCGAGCACCTCCAGTCGGTACCGGTCGGCATCGAGGAGGTCTTCGGCCGTGCGCTCGCTCAGGTCGTAGAGGGGGCCGGCGGCCAGGGCGATCGCGATCGCGGTGCCGGCGAGTGCGATCGTCGGGCCGAGCATCAGCGCCGGCATCGGGCGTGGTTCGTCGCGGTCGCGGTCGATCTCGCCGCCGAACACGCCGGCCCAGATCTTCGTCATCGAGAACAACGTCAACACGCTGACGACGATGCTGACGCCCACGACGATCCACGCCGACGATGCGATGCCGGCGTCGACGAGTGCGAACTTGGCGGCGAAGCCCGACAGCGGTGGGATGCCGGCGAGGCTGAGCGCCGTGAACAGGAACGTGATGGCGAGGACCGGGGCCGTCCGCAGGAGCCCGCCGACGCGGTCGAGGTCGGAGGATCCCGCCCTGTGTTCGACAAGGCCACCGATCAGGAACAACGTGGTCTTCACGACGATGTGGTGGACGATGTAGAGGATCGCGCCGGCCAGGCCGGCGACCGTGAACAGTGCGAGCCCGAAGATCATGTAACCGATCTGGCTCACGATGTGGAACGACAGGATGCGCTTCATGTCGCTCTGGGCGATGGCCCCGAGCACGCCCACCGCCATGGTGAGGCCTGCGATCGTGAGCAGGAGCCCGGCCGGCCGGTCCGCGGGATCGACGAGCAGCGTCTGGGTCCGGATGATGGCGTACACGCCGACCTTGGTGAGCAGTCCGGCGAACACCGCGGTCACCGCCGTGGGGGCGGTCGGATAGCTGTCGGGGAGCCAGAAGAAGAGCGGGAACACGGCGGCCTTGATCCCGAACACGCCGAGTAGCAACAGCGCGAGCGCGTGGCGCAACCCGTCCGGGAGTTCGCTCATGGCGGTGGACAGCTGCGCGAGGTTCACGGTGCCGGTGCTGGCGTAGACGAAGCCGATGGTCGTCAGGAACAACGCCGAGGCCACCAGGCTGATGACCACGTAGGTCATGCCGGCGCGCACCTGGGATCGTCGCCCGCCCAGGGTGAGCAGCACGTAGCTGGCCGTGAGCATGACCTCGAACGACACGAAGAGGTTGAACAGGTCGCCGGTGAGGAATGCACCGGCGACACCGGCGGAGAGGACCAGGTACACGGGATGGAAGCCGACGTGTCGGTGCTCCTCGCCGTCGACCCGCCCCTGGCCGATCGCGTACACGAGGACGCCGAGCAACATCAGCGAGCCGAGGACCAACATGATGGCGGCGAGCCGGTCGACCATCAAGGTGATGCCGATCGGTGCCGGCCAGTCGCCGGCCTGGACGACCGCGGGGCCGTTCGAGTCGACCTCGATCAACAGCGCGATCGCGCACCCGGCCACCGCGACGAGCACGGCGACCCCGAGCAGTCGCTGGGCGGCGCGGGAGCGGCCGATGACGATCGACAGCGCGGCGCCAGCGATGGGCAGGACGATCGGCGCGGCGACGAGTGCGTTCACGGTGTCTCCCACTCGTCCGGGCCGGCCTCGTTGTGGTGTTCGGCCTCGCGTTGGTGCTCGGCATCGAGCGCGGCGCCGACCTCGGCGAGGTCGACCTCCACCTCGGTCGGCGTGGTCCGCTTCGCGACCCGACGGTCCTCGAGGTCGTCCTGCACCTCGTCGTCGCGGGTGAGCACCCAACTGCGGTACGAGAGCCCGAGGAGGAAGGTGGTCACGCCGAAGGTGATCACGATCGCCGTCAGGACGAACGCCTGCGGGAGCGGGTCGAGGTAGTCGGCCGATGGGTCGTCACCGATGAACGTCGGGTTCCCCCGCCGTCCGGCGCCGAGGAGGATGAACAGGTTGGCGCCGTGGGCGAGGAGCGCGAGGCCGATGACGATGCGGGTCAGCTCTCGCTGGAGCAACAGGTAGGTGCCGCAGGCGAACACGAACGCTGCGGCGGCGGCGAGGATCACGGTCACGATGCTTCTCCTCGCCCGGGCGTCGATCCCGTGGAAGAGCCCGGCGTCCGCTCCTCGCCGAGCGCCTCGAACGCCATGAGGACCATGCCGAGCACGAGGGCGTAGACGCCCGTGTCGAACACGAGGGCGCTCGTGGCCTTGACCTTGCCGAGCACCGGCAGGTCGAGGCTCACGAAGCCCTGCTCGAGCACGGCGCGCCCCATGACGAGGGGGACGATCGCCGACAGCGACGCGACGACCAAGCCGGCGCCGAGGATCGTCCAGGGTTGCAGCCGGGTGAACGCTCGCACTCGTTCGAGGCCGCCGCCGACGTAGGCGAGGGCGATGGCGGCACCACCGACGAGGCCACCGATGAATCCACCACCGGGCTGGTTGTGGCCGGCGGCGAGGAGGTAGATCGACAACACCAGGGTCGTCACGGTGACCATGCGCGTGCTGACGTCGAGGATCGTCGAACGCCTCATGCCTCGATCTCCTCGCGGGGGCGGTCCGGCTCCGGATCCGAGCCGGGGGATCGTCGCCCGACCCGGGCCAGCGCGACCACGCCCACCGCGGAGGCGGCGAGGACCGTGATCTCGCCCAGGGTGTCGAGCCCGCGCACGTCGACGAGGATGACGTTGACGACGTTCTTGCCGCCACCGTCGGGCTCGGCGCGGGCAACGATCTGATCCGACACCGTCCGTTCGGCCGTCCCCTCGCTCGTGGCCATGGCGAGCAGGAACACTCCGATCCCGACGAACCCGGCGACTGCGAGCCGCACGACGCTGCTCGCTCGGAACTGGCTGGGCTGGAAGCGCTCCGGGAGTTGGCGGATCACCAACATGAACACGACGATCGACAGGGTCTCGACGGCGAACTGGGTGAACGCGAGATCGGGGGCACCTTGCACGGCGAACACCAGCGCCATGCCGTAGCCCACGCTGCCGAGGAGCAGGACCGCCGCGAAGCGCCGGCGCACGACCGCGACGGCGGTCGCCGAGACCACCAGCAACGACGCGAGGAACGGGTGGATCGTCGCCTCCGAGACCGGGTCCCAGTCGGGCTGGAAGCCGGTTGCCAGGAGCACCACGGTCGGGGTGCCGACGACCACGACGAGGATCACGCCGATCGACACCGGAAGTGACCCTGGTTGGACGAAGCCGGTCGTCCGCCGAGCAACCAGGTTCAGGAGGCGCAGCGCTGCGGCGAACACCTCGTCGGCCCGCAGCGACGGCGCCAGGGCACGCTGCACGCGCTCGACGCGGTCTCGCGCCAGGTAGAGGACGCAGCCGCATCCGACCGTGAAGGCCGACAACGAGAGCGCGGCGTTGAAGCCGTGCCACAGCGACAGCTTCGGGTCGCCGACCGACGCGTCGAGTGAGTTGGCGGCCGACTCGATCAGCGTGCCGAGCACTGGCCCGACGAGGACTCCTGCAGCCACGGTCCCGATGCCCAGCAGGGCGGCGGGGCCGACGAAGGGCATGCTCGGGGCGGGCGCCGACGCCGCCGCGGTCTTCGACGGGGTGACGAGTGGCCGGACGAAGGGTCGGACGAAGCGAGCGCTGTAGGCGAAGGTGAGGACCGACCCGAAGACCAGTCCGCCGAGGGTCAGCGTTGCGCCGACACCGTCGAGACCGAGGAACGCCTCGTACGCCGATTCCTTGGCGATGAATCCGGCCAGGGGCGGGAGGCCGGCCATCGACGCCGCGGAGACCACGGCGACGATCCGCACGGTCGTCCATCCGGTCCGGAGTCCGGCGATCTCGCCACGGACCCGGGTACCGGTCTGATGATCGACGATGCCGACGACGAGGAACATGGCGCCCTTGAACAGCGCGTGGGCGACGAGCAGGACGCACACGGCCTTTGTCGCCTTCGGTTCGCCCGTCCCGGCGAGGACCATCATGAAGCCGAGTTGGCTGACCGTGCCGTGGGCGAGCAGCAACTTGAGGTCGTCCTGGCGTAGGGCGCGCAGCGCCCCACCGATCATCGTGACGAGGCCGAGGCCGATGACCAGCGGCCGCCAGAACCCGACGGTGGCGAACGCCGGGGCGAACCGGGCGGCGAGGTAGATCCCGGCCTTGACCATCGTCGCCGAGTGCAGATACGCGCTGATCGGGGTCGGGGCGACCATGGCGCCGGGGAGCCAGAAGTGGAACGGGAACTGGGCCGACTTGGTGAAGATGCCGGCGAGCACCAACACGAGGCCCACTTCGACCGACGTGCCCGAGGGCGGGTCGGCCAGAAGCTCGCTCAGGGACCACGTACCGCCGGCCTGCCCGATCAGGATGAACCCGGCGAGCATGGCGAGGCCGCCGGCACCGGTGACCAGCAGCGCCTGGAGCGATGCCGCTCGTTGCCCCGCTGTCCGTTGGTCCCGGCCGATCAGCAGGTACGAGGTGACAGACGTCAGTTCCCAGCACGCATACAGCCAGATCAGGTGGTCGGCCAGCACCAGGCCCAACATCGAACCGGCGAACAGGACGAGGAGTCCGGCGATGCGAGCCGATGCCGAGGTGGCGTCGAAGTACGAGCGGCCGTAGGTCAGGACGAGCACACCCATCCCCGCGACGAGCAGCGTCATCAGCGCCGCGAACCCGTCGAGGCGGGCGTCGATCACGAGGTCGAGTCCGTCGATCCACGTCGCTCGGCTGCTCGTGACCGAACCGGTTGCGATCGAGTCCCAGCGAGAAGCGACGAAGGCGAGCACGCCGACCATCGGCAACGCCCCGATGGCGAACGCACGTCCGCGGAGCCACGGGGCGGCCGCGAGGATCGCCAAGCCGACGACGGCATGGCTGAGGACCAACCAGAGCAGCATCAGCGCTGGTGCACCTGCCGGCCGGCGTGCACGGCGAGGATCTCGACCCGGCCGCGTCCGGTGTCCGGGTCGCGGTCGACGACAGCGAGGAAGTCGGCGCCGCGCTCCTGGGCGCGGTCCCGGAACGAGGCGAACCCCGAACCGGGGAGCAACACGAGCGCCGGGTCGAGGTCGTGGAGGAAGAGCCCGGCGGCCTCGAGTTCACGCATGGCGTCCGGCTGGGCGAGGTCGTGGTCGCGAGCGGCGTCGAACGTCACCGACAGGGCGACCTCGACCGAGCCGCCGGACCGAGCCAGGCGGGTGAGCATCGGCCGCACGTCGGCCAGGAGGTGGGCCGGCCCGCACAAGGCGATCAGCAGTTCGGGCCGTCGATCGGGCTGTGGGGACGGACGCACCACGACCGGTCGGGCGGTGCTCTCGAGTCGCCGGAGACTGCCGACCGCGTATGCGGCCAGGAACGGTCCCATCGCGATCCCCATCCCGACCAGATGGCGGAGTTCGTGACCCCGTCGGGACTCGTACAGCGCGATCCGCGCGCCTGCACCGCCCCAGAGGAGTGCGAAGAAGACCATTGCCCATGGACTCGCGGCGAGCCCCACGTCGGCGACCTCGGCCGGGCGAGGGAGGTCTTCGACGGTGCGTACGACCGTCACCGGCGCTTCGTCATCGGCGACGCGTGGAGGGCAGATGCACCCGCACAGTCTGCCCGACGAGTGTGACGATCCCGCACCGAGGTGACGCGCACCACATGACAGCCGAGGCGGGGAGGGGGCGACGGTGCGGCGGTCGATGCGTCCTCGTCGCAGCGACATTCGCGGTCAGGCGCTGGCAGCGGACCGTCTGGCTCGGACCACCTCGGCGAGGCGCGCCAATGAACGGTGGTTCCGGGCGTGGATCACGGGATCGGTGATGGGACGGACGATGTCCGCGAGCGGTCGGAAGGCCGGCTCCTCGGTGAGCGTCACGACGCAGCGGGTGCCGTCTCCCACGAGTTCGAACGTCGCCTCGGCCACGACGATCGGACGACTACGGACGCGCAGCTTCAACCGGCGGTCCGGTTCGACGTCGATGACCTCGGTCGAGTCGGGGATCACGAACGGCTTCACCCCGACCATGTGATGGAACTTGGCGCCGGGAGACGGCCAGTTGTGGTCGACATCGCGGATCTCCGACGCGCCGAGCAACCAGTCCGGGTAGGTGGTCGGGTCGGTGAGTACGGCGAAGACGTCGGCGACGGAGGCGTCGAGTTCGCGGGCGGTGAAGGCCATGGGGGGTCCTCTCTCGTTCGTTGGCGAGCGGTCGTGGGCTACTTGGCGTCGAGGTCGTTCACGGCCGGTCCGTGCAGGAGTGCGCCGTCCCGCTCGAAACGAGAGCCGTGAAGTGGGCAGTCCCAGGTCTCCTCGGCGGCGTTCCAGGTGAGGATCGCTCCGAGGTGCGGGCACACGCCGGACACCTGGCACTCGTTGCCGTCGTCGTCGACGGAGACGGCGACCCGGTCGAGTCCGGCGGCCACGACCCGTCCCTCGCCGGGCTCCGGGCGTGATCGCGGGACGAGCGTGTTGAGCCAGCCGCCCGTGAGGTGTGCCCCGACGTCGGCGTTGGCCCGGAGCAGTGCGCTCACGCCGGCCAAGGGCAGGCGTGTGGACGACATCGTGTCGGCCCACGAGGGAGCGTCGTCTCCGAGAACGGTCGCGGCGTTGGCCGCGGCGGCGGCCACGCCGTTCGTGAAGCCCCACTTGTTGAAGCCGGTGGCGACGAGGACACTCGTCGGCCCCGGGTGCAACGGACCGACGAAGGGCACCGAGTCGGGCGTCGTGAAGTCCTCCGTCATGAACCGATGGGTGACCCGCCGCAGGCCGAAGTGCTCATCGGCCCAGTTCGCGAGGCGTCGGTAGCGCTCGACGGTGTCGCCGCCCTGCCCGGTCTTGTGGCTCTCGCCGCCGACGAGGAGGACGTCGCCGTCTCCGGTGGGCGTGGGCGCGGTGCGCAGCGAGCGCGTCGGCCCGTCGTAGGAGAGGAACATGCCCTCCGGTGGCATCGACTCGACCTCGCAGGCGAGCACGTACGAGGACTGGGGCTCGGTCCGCGCGAAGAACAAGCCGCGATCGAACGACGGCAGACCGGTCGCGGCGATCGCCCAGCGGCAGTCGATCGAACCGTGGTCGGTGTGCACTCGCACGCCGCGCCGACCGTCCCGGATGCCGGTGACACGGACACCTTCGGTGACCGAGCCGCCCCGCTCCACCACCTCGGCGGCGAGGTCGTGGAGAAACGGCACCGGATCGAACTGCGCCTGGTCGGCGAGGCGGACGGCGCCGGTCGTCGGGAACGGGAGACCGGGATCGGTCGAGGTCGCGTCGAGGCCCGCAGCACCGAGGAGGTCGACCTCGCGTTCGACGGCGTCGACCGATCCGCCACGGGTGGCATAGGTGAACGCCGGCCGGGTCTCCCAGGAGCAGTCGACCGACCGGTCCGTCCTCCGCCGGTCGATCCAGTCGAAGGCGTCGCGGTTGGCATCCACGTAGGCGAGAGCGGCGTCGCGGTCCCGCGTCGACTCGATCGTCTGTGACGCCAGGTCGTGGAGCACCGAGACCTTCGCCGAGCTGTACCCGGTGGCACCGCCGGCGACCGAACGAGCCTCGACCACGGC
>JAPKDO010000510.1 GCA_028822535.1 Acidimicrobiales bacterium | reverse complement strand
GCTCCTTCATCCTGGCCATGCTGCAGGCCGACACCTTCGGTATCTCGATCGCCAAGGTCCTGCGCACGCAGGCGGACGAGATACGGGTGAAGCGCCGGCAGCTCGCTGAGGAGAAGGCGCAGAAGGCGCCGGTCAAGATGCTGATCCCGATGGTGTTCTGCATCTTCCCGGCACTGTTCGTCGTGGTGCTCGGTCCGGCAGCGCTCGACATCCTCGACGCCTTTTGAGGAGCGAGGCGGAGTCCTCGGCCGAGGCCGAGACCGAGGCCGCACCGATCGAGGGCGGTCGCTTCGGGCTCGGAGCCGTCCTGTTCCTGCTCACGATGGCGTGGGCGGCCGGTATCGCGTCCTACCCGCTGACCGACAACAGCTTCCTCACCCACCTGGCCACCGGTCGGATCATCCTCGACGAGGGGTCGGTCCCCACGACCGACCCGTACACGTTCACCGCTCCCGGAGTCGACTGGACCGTGCAGTCGTGGCTGCCGTCGATCGTCTACGCCGTGGCGGAACGGGCTGGGGGAGTGCTCGGGCTCCGGGTGGTCGTGCTCGTCTTCTATCTCGTCGCTGCGTGGCTGCTGTGGCGTCTGAGCCGGCCGTGCGCCTCTCTCGTGCTCCGTGCAGCGCTGCTGTTCGCCACGCTGTACATCGTCACCGACCTGTGGGGCGAGCGGCCCTACATGGTCGGCGTGATCGGGCTCGGGCTCGTCTGGTTGTCGCTCGACCGAGAGCTGCCGCTGTGGAGCCTGGTGCCGATGTTCTGGGTCTGGGCGAACAGTCACGGTTCGTTCCCGCTCGGGATCGGGCTCGTGGTGCTCGTGGTCGTGGGCCGCAAGCTCGACGGCCGGGAGGTGTCGTGGGAGCTCTCCGTCCTGAAGTGGTCGGTGATCGGCACGCTCGCCGCCGTCATCGGACCCCTGGGACCAAAGGTCCTGTTGTTTCCGCTGACGGCGCTCACGAAGTCCGACGTCCTGTCCGAGATCGTCGAGTGGCAGCCCGCCACCTACCAGACCACCGGGCAACGGGTGTTCTTGATCCTCGTGATGGTGGCGGTGCTCTCGCTCGTCCGCAATCCTTCATGGGCGCTCGCACTCCCGACCGTCGTTTTCGTCGCCGCGGCCGTTGTGGCGCAACGCAACATCGTGATGGCGCTGATGGTTCTCGTCCCAGTGGTCGCTCGGAGTGCCCCGTCGTTCGGGGAGATTCGGGCGTCGACGAGACCGACGCTCATTCGGCCCTACGTCGCGATCGGGGCTGCGTCGTTGCTGCTCGCCGGTTCGTACGCTGCGAGTCAGCCATTCGGAGACCTCAGCGCCTATCCGCAACACGCTCTGGCGTGGGCCGAGGTCTCGACTGCCGAATCAGGAGGAGTGGCTGCTCCCGACATCGTCGGAAACCTGCTCGGAAACCTCGACGGCCCCCGTGCGGCCGTGTTCGTCGACGACCGTGTCGACATGCTGCCCGACGCCATCGTCGAAGCGAGTCTGATACTGCTGCGTGGCGAACCGAGATGGGCGATGGTTCTGGATCGCTACGACATCGACGTCGTCGTCTGGCCGAGGGAACGACCCTTGAGCGGCCTCCTCGCAGCGCACGCCGAC
>JAPKDO010000166.1 GCA_028822535.1 Acidimicrobiales bacterium | reverse complement strand
GCCGGCTCTACGATTCCCCGCATGGCCGACGAGGCGAACGACTCCATCGACGATGCGCGCATCGCCCACTACGACCCACAAGCGGTCGAGGCCAAATGGCAACAGCGGTGGATCGACGAGGGCACCTACGAGGTCGACAACGACGACCCCCGTCCGCCCTACTACGTGCTCTGCATGTACCCGTACCCGTCGGGCGCCGCCCACATGGGCCATGTGCGCAACTACACCTTCGGCGACCTGATCGTCCGCTACCGGACCATGCAGGGCTACGGCGTGCTGTCGCCCATCGGGTTCGACAGCTTCGGCTTGCCGGCCGAGAACGCAGCCATCCAGACCGGCCGTCATCCGCGGGATTTCACCGAGGAGAAGATGGTCGAGCTGCGGTCGTCGCTGCAGCGGATCGGCGCTGGATACGACTGGCGTCGGATGCTCACCAACCACTCGCCGAGCTACACGCAGTTCACCCAGTGGATCTTCCTGAAGTTCTTGGAGAACGGGCTGGCCTACAAGCGCAAGGCGGCCGTCAACTGGTGCCCCGGCTGCCAGACCGTCCTGGCCAACGAACAGGTCCTGGCCGACGGGACCTGTGAGCGGTCGGGAGATCTGGTCGAGGCCAAGGACCTCGAGCAGTGGTTCTTCAAGATCACCGACTACGCCCAGCAATTGCTCGACGACCTCGAGCTGGTCGACTGGCCCGAGCGCGTCGTCACCATGCAGAAGAACTGGATCGGCCGATCCGAGGGTGCCGAGTTCTCGATGGCGGTCGTCGACGCCGACGGCAATGCCCACGACAGCGGCGCCGAGATCGCCGTCTACACGACACGCCCCGACACGGCGTTCGGCATGACCTACGCCGTGCTGGCACCGGAACACGCGCAAGCGTTGGCGATCACCACCGAGGCGCAACGCCCGGCGGTCGAGGACTTCATCGCCCGGGCGCGCAACACGTCCGAGATGGATCGCCTGAGCTCCGAGGGGGCGCTCGACAAGCGCGGCGTGTTCACCGGCTCGTACCTGCTGAACCCGTTCACGCAGCAGCCCGTCCCGCTGTACCTCGCCGACTACGTGTTGGTCACCTACGGCACCGGGGCGATCATGGCCGTTCCGGGTCAGGATCAGCGCGACTGGGACTTTGCCAAGGCCTACGACCTGCCGATCGTGCGGACCGTGCAGCCGCCCGAGGGTTGGGAGGGCGAGGCGTACACGGGTGACGGCCCCGCCATCAACAGCGCCGGCGAGTCGCTGGACCTCGACGGGATGGGTGTCGACGAGGCCAAGGCGCGCGCCATCGAGTGGCTCGAGACGTGGGGCCTGGGCGACGCCAAGGTCAACTTCCGGCTCCGCGACTGGTTGCTGTCCCGTCAGCGGTTCTGGGGTTGCCCGATTCCCATCGTCTACTGCCCGGACCACGGCACGGTTCCGGTCCCGACGGACCAGTTGCCGGTGCTGGCGCCCGACGATGTCGAGTTCCTGCCGACCGGTGAATCACCCCTCACGCATCACGAGGGTTTCCTCAACACCACCTGCCCCGAGTGCGGTGGGCCGGCGGTCCGCGAGACCGACACGATGGACACGTTCGTCGACTCGTCGTGGTACTTCCTGCGCTTCGCCGACCCGACGAACGAGGACATCCCGTTCGACGCGGCGGCGGTCGACCACTGGCTGCCCGTCGACCAGTACATCGGCGGCGTCGAACACGCCATTCTCCACCTGATGTACGCCCGGTTCTTCACCAAGGCGTTGGCCGATCTCGGCGTCGCGCCCACCGACCTGCGGGAGCCCTTCCAGCGGCTGTTCACTCAGGGCATGATCCGCCTCGACGGGGCGAAGATGTCCAAGTCGAAGGGCAACCTGGTCGCGCCCGAGGCGATCCTCGACCGCGAAGGCGCGGACGCGCTGCGGTTGGGTCAGTTGTTCGTGGGGCCGCCGGCCGACGACGTCGACTGGGAAGGCGTCGGCATCGAGGGCACCTACCGCTTCATCGGCCGGCTGTGGCGTCTCGCGCATCCCGACTCCGACGTCGTGCCGGTGGCCCAGGGCGACGGTGCCGTCGAGGTCGACAAGGCCACGCATCGCCTGATCGCTCGCGTCAGCGACGAGATGGAGCGGTGGAGCTACAACACGTCGGTGGCAGGGTTCATGGAGTTCACGAACCTGCTCTACAAGCAGGGCCGAACCGACTTCGCCGTCGACACGTTGCTCAAGCTGCTGGCGCCGATGGCCCCCCACGTGACGGCCGAGTTGTGGGAACTCCGCCACGGAACGCATGTCCACGAGGAGCCGTGGCCCGAGCACGATCCGGCGATGCTGACCGTCGAGTCCGTCACCATGGTCGTCCAGGTCAAGGGCAAGGTCCGCGACCGTCTCGACGTGTCACCCGACATCTCCGAGGACGACGCCACGGCGTTGGCGCTGGCGAGCGAGAAGGTGCAGTCGCACCTCGACGGCGAACCCCGGAAGGTCATCTCGCGTCCCCCGAACCTCGTCAACATCGTCCCGTAGCCCCGCATCTGGCGACAGCCGAGCAGACACGGGTCAGGTCAACTGTCGCCAGATCGGGGTCAGAGGTCGGTCGCGGCGAAGGTGTCGCAATCGTTGGGATCCCCGGACTCGTACCCGGTGAGGAACCAGCGCTGGCGTTGCTCGGCGGAGCCGTGGGTCCACGTGTGCGGGTCGACCTGCCCGGTCGCCGCCTCCTGGATCCGGTCGTCGCCGACGGCGGCGGCGGCCGAGAGGGCCTCGTCGATGTCGCGCTGGGTGAGTTCGAGGATGAGGATCTCGCCGGTGGTGGGGTCCGGCGTCGTCGTGGCCGAGTTGGCCCAGGTCCCGGCGAAGCAGTCGGCTTGGAGTTCCTGGCGGACCGCGTCGCTCTCGGCGCCCTCGTCGCGATCGCCGCGGATGCCCAAGAGGTTCTGGATGTGGTGGCCGTACTCGTGGGCGAGCACGTACGCCTCGGCGAAATCGCCGCCCGACGCGCCGAAGCGGTCCTCCAGCGTCTGGAAGAAGCCGAGGTCGATGTAGATCTGACTGTCGGCCGGGCAATAGAAGGGGCCGACGGCCGAACTGGCCGTGCCGCACCCGCCGGTGGTGACCGACCCGGTGAAGAAGTTCGTGAACGCCGGTTCGTAGCCATTGACCGTCGATCCCCAGTGGTCCTGGATGCTGTTCACGAACGCCACGATCCGGCAGTCCTGGCGCTCGGCGGCGTCGGCGCCGGTGTCGCAGCCCTCGACCGATGCGACCTCGCCGCCGGTCTGTCGGCCGTCGAGTCCGCTGAGCACCTCGGCCAGGTCGGTCCCACCGCCGCCGCCCAGGAACTGGACGGCGAGCAGCACCACGACCCCGAGGATCCCCGCCCCGCCGCCGACCGATGCGGCCTTGCCGCGGCCCCTCGTCCGTACCTCCGACGAGTCGAGTCGTGCGTTGCGGTTGAACTTCATGCCCGCAGTCTTGTTGGTCCTCGACGCCACCCTTGGAAAATCCCCACGAGAAAGCCCCGGTTACCGGGCCGTTCTCACTGGGATTTTCCTCACGTAGGCGAGTCGAGCAGGGCCCGGAGCCAGGCGGTGGCGACGTCGGCCTGGGCGCGCTGGAACGATCGCAGGCGGGGGAGGCCCGGAGGCGGCGGGTCGAGCGAGCTCCGGGTGAAGAATCCGGCCAGCGCAGCGACGACTGCAGCCAGGGCCTCGGGAGCGACGTCGTCGAAGAGTCCGAACCGTTCCACCACGGCGTCGGGTTCGGGTCCTCCGATGCCCACCGAGGGGAGCAGGAACGCGAGATCGACGAACGCTGCGCCGATGCACGCCCAGGGCCAGTCGACGATCCAGACGTCGCCGTCGTCGGCCAAGAGCAGGTTGTCGGCCCGGAGGTCCGCGTGCAGGAGGGTGTCGCCGACGGCAGCGTCCTCCCACCCCGACTCGACCTCGGCGAGTCGGACGAGATGCTGAGCTGCCCAGGGATCGAGCCCGGCCGTCTCGCCGTCACCGCCGGCGAGCCGTCGCCACCCCGAGAAGACGGGACGATGCCGGTCGACGACCGACTGGAGGCCGTCGACCGGGGACGGAGTCACCGAGTCCGAGAACCGGCGAAGCGCTGGAAGCACCTTCCCCAACTGCTCGTCGCTCCACGGTTCATCGGGCTGACAGCCATCGATGTCATCGAACACGAGAGCGACCCAGCGTCCGTCGTCGTGGACATCGAGGAGTCGAGGTGCTGGCACCCACTCGGGGAGTTGGCCCGCGATCTCGGCCTCGCGTCGATGGATCCGGCAGGCCTGCGGATTCTGGTCGGGAGACACAGCCTTCAGGAACACCCGCCGCCCATCGGCAAGCACGCAGCGCGCCGCCAAGCCGGGGGAGAAGCCGCCAGATTGGTTCTCGGCTCGGACCACCGCCGAGCCCAGGCGGTCGTCGAGCGCGGCGCGCACGTCGGAGGGGATTGCAGCCCACTCGACCCGGTTTCCTCCGCTGGCGCGCATGCTCGCAGCGTGCCAGGTCGGCGGCTATCCGCCGACGTGGTTTGCGAGTCCAGCGAGGCCGGCGTCGATCTGTTTGGCTGCGCCTCGCCGCAGGACCGGCGCCAGAAGGAAGGCGGCCCTCGGTTCGATGGCTTGCGTGTAGCTCACGATCGTGGCGTCGCCGTCGGCTCGGAGCGTGACGTCTTCGACCAGCGACCGGATCGCCGGGATCGTCATGTGCGTGACGCAGAACGCGAACCGACTCCCTTCGTCCCACGCCAGGAACTCCTCCTCGATCCTCACCTTCCCGATGTGGACCCGCCGATGACCGCCGACACCGGCGGGCGGTTCGAGCGGTTCGACCTTCGTGATCGGCCCGAACCACTCCGCCCAACCGGCATGGTCGGCGATGGCGGCCCACACCTTGTCCTTGGGCGCATCGATGCGACGGGTGCGGGTGACGTTGACCGGAGCCTGCGGGATCCAGTCGAGCGTGCGGGGCGTGATTGGCTTCATCTCGCCAGCCTCGCACTTGCGCTCGATGTGGGGCGATCTGGGCGTAACGCTTCCGTCACATGTCGGGTCACACCACCGTGCAGACGCTCCAAGAACGCATCGCCGCCGGCGCCGCCCGCGGTCACGACGTCACCTTCGTCTCGGGCGACGTCCACGTCACCGTCTCGTGGCAAGAGGTGCACGAAGACGCCCGAGCGATGGCAGCAGGGCTGCAGTCGATGGGTGTCACTCCGGGTGACCACGTCGCCATCCTCGGTCCGACCTCACGTCAGTTGGTGACCGCCATCCAGTCGGTCTGGCTCGCCGGTGCCACCGTGGTCGTCCTGCCGTTGCCGATGCGGATGGGATCGCTCGACGAGTTCGTCGCTCAGACCCGGCAGCGCATCCACCACGGTGACATCAGCCTCGTGCTCGCCGACGCCGAACTCGCCGCCTTCATCACGCCCGAGACCGGGGACCCCACGCTCGTCGTCTTCGAGGACATCCCGGGGGATGCCGCATTCACCGAACCCGCGCCCGACCCCGAGCGATCGGCGATCCTGCAGTTCACGAGCGGTTCGACATCCGATCCGAAGGGGGTCGACCTGCCGCACCGCGCCGTGTGCGCCAACCTCGACGCCATCGCCGTCGCGGCGGAACTCGAGGTCGACGACGAAGTCCTCGTGTCGTGGCTGCCGCTCTATCACGACATGGGTCTGGTCGGGCTGTTGACCCTGTCGATGACGACAGGCGCTCGGTTCGTTCTCGGCGCCCCGCAGGACTTCCTGGCATCACCCGCCCGCTGGATGCAGTGGATGTCGCGCTACGGCGGCACCGCCACGGCCGGCCCGAACTTCTCCTACGTGCTCGCCACCCGAGCCCTCCGTCGCGCGGCGAAGAGCGAGGAGTGCCTCGACCTCTCGACGCTTCGCGTCGTGCTGAACGGCGCCGAGCCGATCGACCCGGCGGCGGTCGCCGAGTTCGCCGAGGCGGCCGGTCATTTCGGGATGGCGCCCGGCGCCGTGTTCCCGGCGTTCGGCATGGCCGAGGTCGCCATCGCCGGCACCTTCCCACCTCCCGGTCGGGGAGTCGTCGTCGACACCGTCGACCGTCGCGTGCTCGAGACCGAGCGGTATGCCGCTCCGGTCGAACCCGGCGCTGACGGTTCTCGCGGTTTCGCCCGCCTGGGGACCGCGGTCCCCGGCCTCGACATCCGGATCGTGGATCCAGCGACGGGCCGCGAACGTCTGGAGCGGGAGGTCGGCGAGCTGGAGATCCGAGGCACATCGGTGTGCTCGGGCTACTACGGCCGACCCGAACTGAACGCCGAATTGTTCCACGACGGCTGGCTCCGTACCGGGGACCTCGGCTATCTGGTCGACGGTGAACTGGTCCTGTGTGGCCGGATCAAGGACGTCATCATCGTGGGCGGTCGCAACGTGTTCCCCGAGGACATCGAACGCGCCTGCAACCACGTCGACGGCGTCCGCGCCGGCAACGTGATCGCATTCGGCATCGAGACCGGCAAGGGCAAGGAGAGCCTTGTGATCGTCGCCGAGTCGAAAGCCGTCGACCTCGAGCCCGTCCGCAAGCTCGTGTCCGAGCGGGTGCGCGAGACCGTGGGCATGCCCGCGAAGGAAGTCGTTCTCGTCGCCCCGGGGACGCTGCCCAAGACCAGCAGCGGCAAGCTCCAGCGGACGCTGTGCCGCGATCAGTACCTGGGTCGGTCCCTCCAACCGGTCTAGTCGAGTACCGGTTGGTGGCCTCGCGGCCATAGCCTGGCGGGCGATGAGCCCACATCGCGTCGCCTTCTGGATGCTGGCCACCGCCGGCGTCGCGGTGGGACACATCGTCGGCTACGCACTGGCACATCCCGACGGTGCCGCGCGTGAGGCAGCGCTCGGCGGCCACGCCTACCTTCCGGCAGCAGCTGCGACCGTGATTCCGTTCGGGGTCGTCGCCGCGCTGTGGTGGGCGGTCCGGACCGCTCGGTCACTCGGACTCGCCGGTCAGATCGATCGGCGCCGGCTCGCCGCGGCGCAGGTCGGCGTGTTCGTGTTCCAGGAGGTCGGCGAACGATTCGTCGGTGGCGAGGGTCTCGACGCCGTCATCTCCGAGCGGGGGGTCTGGTTCGGGCTCGTCGCCCAGGTCGTCGTGGCATTGCTCGCCGTTCGGGGCATCGACCTCGTCCGCCGAGCGGTCCGTGCGGTCGTGTCCGGCCGCCCGGTCACCACCAACCTCCCGAAGCCCTCGATCCTCGTCCCCTCGGTGCTCGTCCCTGCGCTCGCTCCCGCGACCGTGGCGGTCGGTCTCCGTGCTCCTCCCTCGTTCGGATCAGCCCGCTGATCACCCGCCGGCGATCCCGTCGGCGGACCCGAATGACCCGAGGAGAACAACCCGATGCAACGCACCCTGTTCCGGCGCGCGAGCGCCACCCTGCTCGCTGCCGGCCTGCTCGTCGCCGCTTGTGGCGACGACGACGACGACGCCGCCGCCGCCGACACGACCACGACGGCGATGGCCGACGATGACGCCGGACATGACGACGGCCACGACCACGACGAGGGGATCGAGGTCGGTGACCAGGATCCGATCCCGACGATCGCCGTCTCGGCCGAGGCCGACTCCGTCGCCGGGGTGAACGTCAATCTCGAGACCACCGACTTCGTGTTCTCGCCCGAGCACGCATCGACCGAGCACGTCTTCGGTGAGGGGCACGCGCACGTCTACGTCGACGGCGACAAGGTCGGCCGTGTCTATGAGAACTGGATCCATCTCGGCGACCTCACGCCCGGTGAACACGAGATCCGGGTCGAGTTGAACGCCAACAGCCACGCACAGCTCCTGGTCGACGGTGCGCCGATCGAGGAGACGGTCACCGTCGACGTGCCGGAGCCCGCCGAGGGCCATGAGCACGGCGGCGACGGATTCGAGGCGTCCGACCCCGTTCCCTCGGTCTCGATCGAGGCCGTGGTCGACCCGAAGTCCGGCTACAACGTCCGCGTCACGCCGACCGACTTCACGTTCACGCCCGACAAGGTCGGCGACATGGAGACCGCGTCGGGCGAGGGGCACGCCCATCTCTACGTCGATGGTCAGAAGGTCACCCGCCTCTACGGCGAGTGGTACCACCTCGACGGCCTGGACGCGGGCGAACATGAGCTCCGCGCCGTGCTGAGTGCCAACGACCACAGCGACTACGTGGTCGACGGCGAGACGATCGAAGCCTCGACGACCGTGACCGTCGAGGGCGAGCCCGAGCCGTCCGACGCCGACCAGGTCATCGAGGTCAGCGTCGCTGACGGCGCGGTCGACGGTGGTGGACGCACCAACGTCTCCCTCGGCGACACCGTGACGATCCGGGTCACCAGCGACGTGGACGACCACATCCACCTGCACGGGTACGACGTCCTCGCCGACATCGCTGCGGGGGAGACGGCCGAGCTGACGTTCGACGCCACCATCCCCGGCGTCTTCGAGGTCGAGCTCG
>JAPKDO010000165.1 GCA_028822535.1 Acidimicrobiales bacterium | reverse complement strand
TGGTCCCGTCGCCGAAGTCCCAGTCCCACGACACGATCGTCCCGTCGTCGTCCGTGGACCCCGACGCGTCGAAGTCCACGTCGAACTCGTCGACGACATCGGTGAAGGTGGCGGTCGGCGCGACGTTGGGTGCGACGACCGTGACCTCGTCGGTCGCGGCGTCGACCGCGCCGTCGTCGTCGGTCACCGTCAACGTGACGGTGTAGGTGCCCTCGTCGACATAGGCGTGGGTCACCGTCTCGCCCGAACCGGTGGTCCCGTCGCCGAAGTCCCAGTCCCACGACACGATGGTGCCGGTGTCGCTCGACGCGGTCGCATCGAGGTCGACATCGAGGAAGTCGGTGGTGGCGGTGAAGGCGGCCGTGGGCGGGTCGACGCCGACGTCGCGGTGTTCGGCCACCTGCGCTGCGGTCAGCGCGGTCGGGTAGACGGCGACCTCGTCGAGATCGCCGTCGAGGTTCTCGGCCATCGGCATGTCGGGCCAGTTCACGAGTTGGTCGCCGCCGACCCGCCAGTACCCGGGGTACTCCTGGGCCTCGGTCACCGTGGCATCGCTGTCGACGAGAACGCCGTCGACGTGGAGCGCCAGGCCGTCGGGGCCGAGCGTGCCGACGACGTGGTGCCAGGCACCGTCGTTGAACCCCGGTGCACTACCGACGGTCTCACGATCGCCGTAGTCGGGGCGCACGCCGAAGCGGAACGACCCGTCATCGGTGAGATACAGGTTGCGGTCGGTCAGACCCTCGCCGCTGCGGCCGGTGCGCGAATTGCCGTACCCGATGATCTTGCCGCCGTCGACCGAATCGGTCCGGACCCAGGCTTCGACCGAGAACTCCTGCGGGCCGTTCTGCCAGTCGTTGGGCGCTGCGACGACGCCACCGGTCGCGGGGCTCCCGGTGAACCGGCGTGCGCCGTCGGCATCGCCGGCGATGGCGCCGTCGGGGATCGCCTGCGACGACTCCACGACGGTGAGGTCGTCGGATGCCACCCAGTCGCGGACCGTCTTGCCTGCGGTCTCACCGAAGCGCCAGTGGTGCACGGCGCCGTCGGCCTCGACCAGTTCGGCGTACGACGACACCGAGACCTCGCCAGAAGGCACGGTGGCCGTGGTCGCCGGGGCCGTGTAGCCGTTGCCGTGTGGATCGCGGACCCGCACGCGGTAGGTCTGCGTGGTCCCAGGGGTGGCGGTGTGGTCGACGAAGCCCATGAGCGGGCGCTCCCACCACACCGACCGGTCGCGTACGACCGTGTGGATCACCGTGGCGGTCGCCTCGGTGTCGCCGCGGAGCAGTTCGTAGGTGATCCGGGCGTCGTCACGGTCGAAGGCGGCCAGCCAACCGACGCGTACCGTGCCCGGTCCGAGGTCGGTCACCGTGGGCGTGAGGAACTGGTAGCCCTCGGGGCGCTCGGCGTTGGGCGCGATGTCGCCGGCCGGGAACCGCACCAGTCCCTGCTGGGCGATGCCGTTGACCCGCGGGAACTCGCCGCCCATGACGACGTAGTCGGGGTGCGACTCGATCGTGAAGCCGCCTTGGGTGAGCCCGCTGTAGGAGCCGGGGTCGACCGTCGGGTACCAGTGCAGGATCTCCGACGAGGGCTGGCCGGGGAAGTGTTGCCAGTTGGTCTGGGGTCCGAACGCATTGGTTCGCCCGTAGATCGATCCACGGGCGTCGAAGGCCATGGCTCGCTGCCACTTGCTGGTGGGCGTCGCCTGGGGCTGGCCGCCGATCATCCCGCAGTCGTGCGGATGTCCGACGGCGTAGACGACGCCGTCGCGAACCGTGAGGCCGTAGGTGTCGCCGCGGCACCCGTTCACCCACACCAGGTCACCGGTCGCCGGGTCGGCCGCGAACGTCCCCTCGAAGTTCGCCGACCCACCGGCGCCGACGAACGTCCAGGCCGAGCCGTACACCAGCGTCCCGTCGGTGGTGAGATCGGAGATCTCGGTGTCCGGGCCGCTGTTCTGGATGATCTGGTTGACCCCCCACGGGCGGTTCTGCCCCGTCGTGGCGTCCACCGAACTCATCCCCGGCTGCAAGGTGTCGTTGATGACGTTGAACGAACCACCGACGATGATCTGGCCGGTCGCCTCGTGCGCCACCATCGACACGACCTCGCGGTCGACCGACGGGGCCCAGGGAAGGAGCGTCCCGTCCGTGCTGTCGACGGCGGCCAACCGGCTGCGCGACTCGCCGGCGACGGTCGTGAAGAACCCACCGAGGTAGAGCGTGTCGCCGACGACCTCGAGCGCCTGGACCCTGGTGTTGACCGCCACGTTGAAGTCGGGGTCGACGGCACCCGTCGTCGCGTCGATGGCGACGACCCGGTTCCGGTACTGCCCGCTCACCTGGCTGAAGTCGCCGCCGACGAAGATCGTGGTGCCGTCGTCGGACGCTGCGATCACGAGACCCTGGTTGTTCAATGCCGGCGCCCAGGTGGGATCGAGGACCCCGGTGCGGATGTCGTAGGCGAGGAGGTTGGCGCGTGGCGTCTCGTCCTGCCCGGGTGCCGAGCCCGCCGGGCGGGCCTGGCTGAAGTCCCCGGTCGCGTACACGGTGTCGCCGACGACGACCTGGTCCCAGACCACACCGTCGATCTGCACGGTGGGGAGCGCGTCGGCGCTCACGGTCGCCGGCAGTTGCGGATCGAGCGGAACGACCTCGGCCCCGGCCGGCGGGGCCACGGGGGCGACGATCGCGAGCAGTGTCCCGAGCAGCAGCGCGACGACAGCCGCGACGCCCACGTCACGGGCAGCGAGGCGCAGTCGGACATCGCGCGGATGCCCGTACTGCGGATGCCCGTTCCGCGGTGTCGCTGACTGCCGGTTCATGACTGATCCCATCCGGTGACGAGGTCTTCGCCACCAATTTCTCGAACGATGTCGATCTGTTCGGCGAACAGGTCGATGAGAGCGGCGCGGTCATCGGCCGCCAGGCCCTCGGGGGGGACGACGTTCCAGTTCCGGACCTTGACGAGCGCCCGGTGCACGGCGTCGGGGGCGATCTCGCGCACCCGACGCTTGAACGCCGACTGCGAGTCGATCAACTTCTCGAATCGGGCGAACCGCGGTGTCCCGCTCGGGTTGTGGCGGACGCCGATGTTGTAGCCGTCGAAGCGCTCGACGTCGAGGAAGTCCTCGATGCGCCGCAGCGTCGGCTCTGGATCGTCCTCGAGCGCCCGCTTCGACAGGCACAGGATCTGGTCGGCCGGCAAGACGTCGTGCCAGCGCCGGAGGTGGTCGCCGTAGCTGCTCAGGGAGCGATAGCCGAAGTGCGGGGGCCAGCCCGCAGCGAGGCGCTCGTCCTCCGCATCGATGCCCTCGAGCACGCTCTCGAGCGGCTCCCAGCCGCGAAGCCGGCAGAAGTTGAACGCCGAGTACGCACGGTCGGCGGGGTCGCGCAGGATGAATACGACCTTCATCGCCGGGTCGAAGGCGCGGACGCGCTCGGGGACGCCGGGTTCGGAGAGGTACAGCGTGCTCGCCTCGATGCGGTGCTGGTGTGCCTCGCCGCCGGCGAACAGCGCCCCGTACTCGCCTTCGTCCGACACGAGCGACTTGTTGAAGGTGTCGGCGCCGGGGCCGACGAACTCGCGCGGGCCGTCGAACGCGAAGTACTGCGGCTCCTTGAGCGAGGAGGCGAACACATCGGGGTGCTGGGCGAGGAGGAAGAACAGCGAAGTGGTGGCGCTCTTCTGTGCACCGCCGACCAGCGCGGTCGGCGCGGTGGTGCTGGCGGACTTCGTCGTGGACGTCATGGCGTGCCTGCTGTCGATGCGGTGGATGTCGCCTTCGGCTCGGGGCCGGGGCGAGTACTGGTGAGGGCCTGGCGGCGGATGACGGGGACGAGCGCGAGCGGGCTCACGGCGACGGCCAGCGGTACCCACGAGACGCCGACGTCGAGCTGGAGGACCAGCGCCACGGCGACGGCGGACCCGGCGGCCTCGACGAGGCGCATCCCGACCATGCGGGCGTGCCCGCCGCGGACGCTGGCGAGGCTGGCGTAGGGCATGATCAGCGCACACCCCGCCGCGTAGGCGACCCATCCGGCGACCGCGACGGCGTCGAGGTCGAAGTCCTGGCCAGCGACGATGCCACCGGCGATCGGCAGGGCCACGACGATCACGGCGCCGAAGCCCACGAGCGCGAGGGCGAGGAGGGCGGCGCCGATGTCGGCGCGATGGCGCAGCTCGGTGGTGAGCTTCCCCGGTCGGGAGCTGAACGATGCGAGGAAGTACGACGCCGCCCCGTTCACGAGCAACATCGCCGGCGCGGTGTAGACGCGTGCGGCCTCGAGCTCACCGAAGACCGCGGTGCCGACGGACACCACCACGATGATGCGGATCACGGTCAGTGCCGACGGACGGACGGCTTGCTGGCTCGCACGCCAACTGCCGTAGCGCACGATCGGGCCGACCTCGCGTGAGCGCTCGCCGAGCCACCGCTCGGTGGGCGGGATCAGGGCCAGACCGGCCGCGATGCCGGTGAGCTGGCCGGCGAGGAGCGAACCGAGGATGTGGCCCATGCCGAGGTCGCCCCCGGTCGCGAGGTACGAACCGCCGAGGACCACGAGCATGCCCACGAACACCATGGCGTCCATGGCGACCAGGCGCCAGAACATCAGCACCGACATCAACACCCGCCGGAGCAGGTTCTCGGCGAGGAACGCAGCGAGGGCCGCTGCGAACAGCGCTGCCAGGGGGAACGACACGATGCCCGTGACCCCGGCGACGATCATGCCGACGATCGCCACCGCACCGGTCGACACCAACGCCACGAGACTCATCGCGCCGCGGAGGGGCGGGTCCGCTCGATCGAGCACGGTCAGCGAGTCGCCGACGAGCCCGTTGGAGAGCGCCATCGCCATGAGGACGCCGCTGTAGAGCAGCGCGTAGACGCCGAAGCCCTCGGCGCCGAGCTCGCGGACCGCGATGACCTGGAGCACGAGGCTCGAGATCGCCTGCACGAAGGGTGCCACCAGAGCGCCGGCCGGTCCCCGGCCGCGTGCGGCGATGCGCCGGACGGACGCGGCGGAGGGGGCGGTGACCGGCGTCGTCCGTGGCAATCGCCGAGCGCGTTCTCCCTCAGATTGCACGGCGCCGCCGGTGAACGTCATCTCAGCCGCCGACTGGGCGGGCCGAGAGGTGATCGATGGACATCACCGGGGCAGGTCCGACCCAGTTACCGGCGATGTAGAGGAGCGTACCCACGTGGCCCGGCGCCTGGAGTTCGGCCGGGGTGACCTCCGACGCGGTGAGGAGGGCGTCGACCGGCTCGGCGTCGGTGGATTCCCACACCCGCAGCGCGAGGTCGGTGGTGTCGGTGCCGCTGACCTCGAGCCGCACGCTCAGGGTGTCGCCCGCAGCGATCGAGACGCCGGGAACGACGCCCCAGTCGAGCACCGTCGACGCGTTGCCCACGGTCCGCACGAGGTAGGCGGTGACCTGACCGCTGTCCTGGTACCGGAGCTTCACCCGGTAGTCGTTCCCGTTGGAGACCCGCCGCCCGATGATCGAGAGGTAGGCATCGCCGGTGGGAGCGACGTCGAAGGCGACGTCGGCGCGCAGATCGGTGTCGGTCGACACGGCGCCCGTCAGGTAGGCGGCCCGGGCGGCGTTGACCGCCGAGGTGATGTGGGCGGCACCCGCCGACACCGAGAAGTCCGTCGCCGGACCGGCGGTGGTCCAGGGTCCGCCGAGGTCGGCGTCGCCCAGACCGCCGACGACCGTGCGATCGAAATCGTCGAGGCCGAAGGGCACCGTCGTCGTCCCGTCCGTCACGAAGATCGTCGCCGAGGCGACGGCGGTGTTGCCCTCGCCGTCGGTGACCGTGAGGGTGGGCACGTAACTACCGGCGGCGGCGTAGGTGTGCGAGACGGTCTCGCCGCTTCCGGTCGTCGAATCGCCGAAGTCCCAGTCCCACGACACGATGGCGCCGCCGGGGTCGGCCGACGCGGCGGCGTCGGCGTCCGCGGCGAGGCCGGGGGCGGTCGCGGTGAACGGCGCCGGCGGCGCCCCGGGCACGGGGCCCTCGGCGGGCGCCCGGACCGTGCGGGCGTCGATGGTCAGGACCGGTGCCGGTGCGGACCATCCGCCGGTCACGTAGAGCAAGGTGCCCACGTGGCCACCGGCCTGGAGTGCGGCCGGGGTCGGTTCGCTCGCCGTGAGCGTCCACGCCTCGGGCTCCGGCGTTCCGGCCGGCCACACCTTGGCGTTGAGGGTCGTGGTCGAGGTGCCCGAGACCTGCAGGCGGACCTGGATCGCATCGTCGGCGCCGAGCGAGATGCCCGGCAGGCTCGAGAACCCGATCGTCGTCGTGGCGCCGCCGACCCGACTCTGGAGGTACGCGATGACCGAACCGTCGGGGCGGTACCGCAGCTTGAGGCCGTAGTCGTCCGTGGCGGTCACCCGCCGGCCGAGCAGGCTCAGGTAGGCGTCGCCGCCCACGGGAACCGTGTCGAGCGCGACGGTCGCCTTGAGGTCGGTGTCGACCTGGTCCAGGGTCGACAGGTAGGCGCCGCGGGCGCCGCCGATCGCCGACGCCACCCGGGCGGCGCCGTCGGTCGAGAAGGCGGTGACCGGACCGGTGTGGGTCCAGGACCCCCCGGTCGGGGCGTCACCGAAGCCGTCGACACCGATGCGGTCGAAGTCGTCGAACGCGTACAGATCGGTCGGCGGGGCGTCGGTCGTGACCTGGTCGCTGGCCACGCCGGTGGCGCCTTCGTCGTCGGTGACCGTGAGGGTCACCGTGTAGGTGCCGGCGGCCGCGTACACGTGGGAGAGCACCTCGCCCGTGCCGGTCTCGCCGTCACCGAAGTCCCAGTCGTGGGACACGATCGTGCCGTCGACGTCGGCCGACGCGGTGCCGTCGAAGTCGACGTCGATCGAGTTCACCGTGGTGGTGAACGACGCCGTGGGTGCCACGTTCGGGGCATCGACGGCGACCGTGTCGACGAAAGTCCCGGTGAGACCGTCGTCGTCGGTGGCCGTGACGGTGACCGTGTAGGTGTCGTAGGTGGCGTAGGTGTGCGACGGAGCGACGCCGGTACCGGTCTCGCCGTCACCGAAGTCCCAGTCGTAGGACACGATGTTGCCGTTGTCGAAGGAGGACGAGGCGTCGAAGTCGACGTCGAGGTCATCGACCGTCGCCGTGAACCCGGCGACGGGAGCGGCGAGTCCGGCGTCGCGGTGGGCACGGATGCGGTCGATGCCGAGGGCTTCGCCGTAGACGGCGATCTCGTCGAGGTCGGCGTTGATGGACTCACGGCTGGGCTGGCCCGGCCAGTTCGAGAGGCGGTCGCCGCCGATTCGCCAGTACCCGAGGAAGACCTGGGCCGAGGTGATCGTGGCGTCGCTGTCGACCAGGTCGCCGTCGACGTAGAGCTTGAGCCCCTCGTCGGGGTCGAGCGTGCCGACCACGTGGTGCCAGTCGCCGTCGTTGTAGCCCGACGCGCTGCTGATCGCGAGGCGGTCGTCGTAGTCCGGACGGACGCCGAAGCGGAACTCCCCGTTGTTCGTCATGTAGAGGTTGCGGTCCGACAGGGTCGAACTGCTGCGGCTCGTGCTGCTGTTGCCGTAGCCGATGATCTTTCCACCCTGGGTGGTGGTGGTCCGGACCCAGGCTTCGACCGAGAACTCCTGCGGGCCGAGCTGCGAGTCGCTCGGGCGGGCCATCACGACGCTGGTGTTCGAGGTGCTGTCGAAGTCCGAGGAACCATCGGGATCGCCGACGATCGCACCGGAGTCGGGATCGACCGAGCTGTGCAGGATCAGGTCGTCGGACGCCGACCAGTCGTGCGCCGTGCCGCCGGCAGCGTCTCCGAGACGCCAGTGGTGCAGCGGACGGTCAGCCTGGACCGCGTCGCGGTAGATGCTCTCGACCGGCGTGCCGTTCGGGATCGTGACCGTGGTGGACGGCCCGGCGTAGCCGTTGCCGAACGGGTCGGTGACCCGGATCCGGTAGGTCTGGGTCGAACCGGGATCGGCGGTGTCGTCGGTGAAGCCCATCAGGGTGCGGGCCCACCAGGCCGAGTTCTCCCGGTCGAAGGTGTCGAGCACGACCGAGGTCGCCTCGGTCTCGCCGCGGAGGATCTCGTAGGTGATCAGTTCGTTGTCGCGGTCGAACGCTGCGGTCCAACCCAGACGGACGGTGCCCGGCCCGAGGTCTTCGATCTCGGGCTTGAGGAACTGGTAGCCGCTGGGCCGATCCGTGTTGGGCGCGTTCGCCGTCGTCGTGAAGCGGACGAGGCCTTGCTGGCTCGTGCCGTTCACCGTCGGGAACTCACCGCCGATGACGAGGTAGTCGTCGTTGCCCTCGACGGTGAAACCGCCCTGGCTGGTCCCGGTGAAGGACCCGGCCGCGAACTCCGGGTACCAGTGGAGGATCTCGGCCGACGGCTGGCCGGCGAAGGGGCGCCAGACGCTGTAGGGGCCGGGGGCGTTGGTGCGCCCGTAGGGCGAGACGTCGGCGGTGACGGACATCGCCCGCTGCC
>JAPKDO010000509.1 GCA_028822535.1 Acidimicrobiales bacterium | reverse complement strand
GTCACGCAGTCCCGGGAGGCCGAGATCGACAAGGCACTCGACCAGAAGGAGCAGGAGCTCCTCGAGGTCTGAGTCGCCGGAGGTGAATCACCCATGACTGACGATCAGAACCCCGACAGCCCCCGCCGGCCAGACCCGGAAGGCGTCCGCATCATCGGCGCCGACGAGGCCGAGAAGGCGCTCGAACGCGAGGACGTGGCCCGCCGTCGTGGCCCCGACGACCCTCGTCCCGGCGACCGGCCCGGACGCCCGCCCGTCGACGCGCCCGAGCCGGTGCTGCGCTTCCCACTGTCGTCATCAGCCGGACAGGCCGAGGAGCGGCCGCCGGAGTTGCCGCACTGGTCCGACCCGCCCACGGGCGAGTTCGGTGCCGTCGGCGGCTCGTTGTTCGACGACGAACCCCAGGCGAACGACCCCAGCGAGTGGTCTGCGTTCTCGTCCGGTGCGCCCCGCTGGCGCGACGGCGACGACGGCTGGAGCGAGGACGACGACGTCCGGGCTTTCGGCGACGACGACACTCGCATCGGTGCCCTCGACGAGTCCGACCGACCCGACCCGGAGGACTTCTTCAGCTTCGACGAGATCGACGAACCGGCGCAGGGCCGTTCGGTGTTCGACGGGGGCGCCCCGGTCGACGACGAGTACTACGACGACGATGTCGAGTACTACGACGACGACGCCGACGACGGTGCCCGCAAGATCGTGGTCGGTGGGGGCCGGGTCAGTCCCGGCGCCGCGCCGAGAGCCCGTGCGGCCGCTGCTCCCGGCGCTGCGGGCGTGAGCGCTGCCGGCGTCGGCGGCGACCGCGACATCCGCCAAGCCGCGATCGTCGGCGTCGGCCTGATCGCCGTCGCCGCCATCCTCTTCATCCTCGGGCCCGCATGGGCGACGATCCTCGTCGTCACCGTCGTGACCCTGGCGGCCGCCGAGTTCTTCACCAAGGTCACCGAGATCGGCTACCAGCCCGCCACCCTGTTGGGCGTCGTGGGCACCGCCGGCGTGGTGATCGGTGCCTATCACCGGGGTGAGGCGGCGATCCCCGTCGCGATGTTTCTGCTCCTCGCGTTCTCGATGGTGTGGTTCCTCGTCGGGGCCGGTACCGAACAGGCGACGCTCAACGTCGGTGTCACGTTGCTCGGCTTCGTGTGGGTCGGTGTGTTCGGCTCGTTCGCGGCCGCACTGCTCGGTGTCCAGGGCGGCGCCGGTATCGGCGACGCCGGCAAGGGCATCCTCTTCGGCGCCATCCTGGCCACGGTCGGCTACGACGTCGGCGGCTACTTCGTCGGCCGGAGCGTCGGTTCGTCGACGTTCTCCGACGCCAGCCCCAACAAGACCATCGAGGGCCTCGTCGGCGGTTGCATCGCTGCGATCACCGTCGCACTGATCTACGGGTTCCTGTCCGAGCCGTTCGGCTCGCTCAGCGACGGCCTCGTGCTCGGCATCACCGTCGCCGTGGTCGCCCCCCTCGGCGATCTGTGCCAGTCGATGATCAAGCGGGACCTGGGTATCAAGGACATGGGCTCGGTCCTGCCGGGACACGGCGGCATCCTCGACCGCTTCGACGCCTTGTTGTTCGTCCTCCCCGCCGTCTACTTCACCGCCAAGCTGAGCG
>JAPKDO010000164.1 GCA_028822535.1 Acidimicrobiales bacterium | reverse complement strand
CCCCGACCAAGGCATCGCCCCCATCGAGGAGACCCACGACCACTCGGTCGACGCAGTCCTCCGCGAGTCGATCGGGCACGAACAACGAGCGATCGATCTCTACCGTCGCCTCCTGGAGGAGACGAAGGACCGGTCGATCTACCTCGAGGAATACGCACGGACCCAGATCGGCGCCGAGGAACTCCACCTCATCGAGTTGAACAAGCTCCTGCGCGACTACGCCATCACCTGACCCCGCCGGTGATCGGATCCGGGAATGCCGATGACCATGGCCGGGTTCCGCTGACGTGATGCCACCCGACTCGCGCCCCTGCCCGGACGCGCTCTTCGAGCAGTACGTCCTCCCGGAGCTCGACGTGTTGTTCCGTGTGGCCATGTCGATCACGCGCAACTCGAGCGACGCCGAGGACCTGGTACAGGACACACTGCTGCGGGCCTTTCGGGCGATCGAACGCTTCGACGGCCGCTATCCGCGCGCGTGGCTCCTGACGATCATGCGCAACGCCCAGGTGAACCGGGTCCGTCGCAAGCGCCCGGAGCTGATGCGGGACCCGGAGACAGGAGACCGCATCCTCGAACAGCAAGAGCCCCATGCGAGTGCCGAGCACGATGCACTGCAGGACGCCTTCGACGCCGAGGTCGAGGTCGCGTTCACGGCGCTGCCCGACCGGTTCCGGGCGGTGGTCGAACTCGTCGACCTCGGGGGGAGCTCATATCAGCAGGCAGCGGAGTCGCTCGGCGTCCCCGTGGGCACGGTCATGAGCCGACTGCACCGGGCACGCAAACGAATCCGTGACCACCTCGACACCAACGGCCTCGTCGCCAGGAGCGAACGATGAAGCTCTTCGACCGGAACAGACTCTCGTGCCGTCAGGTCGGCAAGGTGCTCCAGCAGTTCCTGGACGGTGAGATCGACCACGTCACCCGTGAGCGTGTCGCGGATCATCTCGACGACTGTCGTCGGTGTGGGCTCGGTGCCGACACCTATCTCCAGATCAAGGCTGCGTTGGCGCGGTCGGCGACCGAGCCCACCGCCGAGGCGCTCGAACGGTTGCGAGACTTCGGGGAGCGGCTGGCAGCGGGGCACGACCCCGGCACCGCCGAGTCGTGATCGACCTGTTGCTGCCGCGTACCGACGCCGGCGCTGCGGTCCAGGCTGCGGTCGCGTTCGTGGTCTTCGTCGGCGCCCTCCTCGCCGTGCGTCGCAATCCCGATCTCCGGCTGTTCGTCTACGGACTCGGCACGATCACGGCGGCGTGGTTCGCGTTGCGGACCGTGCACTGAGTCAGGTCACGAGTTCCGCATCCGGCTGGAACGCCGCCCAGGCGAACCAGAACGTGTCGACGTGGTCGACCGACATCAACCGTTCCCCGGCCAGCGGACCGGACACGGCCTCGCCGAAGATGTTCCAACGGCTGCCGGTCCCGCGATCCTCGAACGTGTCGCCGACCGAGCGGAACTCCAACCGCTCGCCGCCGAGCTCGGGGACGAACACGCCGGTCGCTCCGACGTCCCTGCCGTCGGAGACGGTGCCAGCGTCGAGCGCGGACGACGCGCCGTCGAGATGCCACACGACGAGTTCCCCGTCGGCGATCTCGAGAACCGGCTCGTCGAGCAGCCGATCCAGATGTACGGCCACGGCTGCGCCGTCGTAGTCGACCCCGACCACTCGCTCCTTGGCTGCGAGCCGTTCATCCACGGCACCGTCGAAAAGGAAGGGCGCAGATCCCACGTCGTCGTAGCCGGGATAGGGGTTGACGCCGTAGCGGCGGTCGAATCCTGTCTCTCTCGACAGGACGAGCGCCTCGGGATTCGCGTCGCGGAAGTCGGACCAGGCGACGGTCGACATCGCGAAGGTGTCGAGCACGGACCCCGTGAGGTGACCGATGACCGCCTCACCGGTGAAGTGACTCCACAATGACTCGGTCTGGCGGTCGTACATGATCAGCGCCGAGTTGTAGAGCTGACCGGACGTACCGAACTCGAGAACACGGTCGTCGAGTCTTCGGTCGTAGGCGATCGCCGAGTTGCACAACGGGCAGTACGTCACCGAGACCGGGATGCCGTCGAGCGTGTCGTTCACGATCTCGTGCCAGATCAGCACCTGGACCGGATAGGCCCTCGTCTCGTCACCGACGGTCAACGCGAGGACCGGCTCGGAATCCTCGAGGAAGTCAGCGTCGGCGGCGACGACGAACCTCGGTTCGTCGATGGAAGGGATGCCGTCCGGCGGCGGGCCACCGGACAACAACGCGGACGGATCGACGATCGCCGGGGGGAACACCTCGTCGTCGGGATCATCCAACGCGGACGGCACGGCCTCGGTCGCCGACGACGCGATCTGCGGGACCGTGACCGTCGGAGCACCGAGGTCGGATGGGGCATCGTCGTCGGTTCCGGCCACGAGATCGGAGCCGCCGTCCGAACAGGCGGCAACCACGACTGCGAAGAGGATCAGGAACGCCAGACGGACGGATCGGGGCACCGAAGAGCAACCCGTCGGACCGGCCTGGTCATTCCTGACGTGTGATGGATCGACGAGCGAGCGTCAGCAGATAGCCAGGCTCGGCGGTCCACATCGCCACCACGACGAAGCCCGCATCGGTCAGTTCGGCGTCGATCCGAGCGGGGGTGAACTTCGCGCTGATCTCAGTCCGGAGTTCCTCGCCCGCCTCGAAGTGGACCGTGGTGTCCAGCGAGCCGAGATCGACATCCTGGTCCACGGTCGAGCGCAATCGCATCTCGATCCACGCATCCTGGCCGTTCCACACGGCGCGATGTTCGAAGTTCTCGGGCACGAAGTCAGCGCCGAGTCGGCTGTTCGCGTGGCGAAGTGCGTTGCGGTTGAACTCGGCCGTCACCCCGCTCGGATCGTCGTACGCAGTCACCAATGTCTCGTGGTCCTTCACGAGGTCGCAACCCAGGAGGAGATGATCGTCGTCCGACATCGTCGACGCGAGGTCACGGAGGAAGGGGCTCCGTTCACCAGGCGACAGATTGCCGATGGTCCCGCCGAGGAACGCGACCAGACGGCGACCCACCTGCGGGATCTCTCCGAGATGCCGATGGAAGTCACCGACCACCGCGTGGATCCGAAGACCGGGGTAGCGATCGATCAGGCGATCGGCCGCATTCCGGACCGTCTCGCCCGACACGTCGAAGGGCACATAGCGCTCGAGCGTTCCGGTCGCGTCGAGTGCATCGAGCAGATGCTCGGTCTTGTCGGAGGTACCGGAGCCGAGCTCGACCAGGGTGTCGGCGCCCGATCGTTCGATGATCTCGGCCGCATGATCGGCGAGCAGCGATGCCTCGGCCCGCGTCGGGTAGTACTCGTCCAGCTTCGTGATCTCGTCGAAGAGTCGGCTTCCCACCTCGTCGTAGAACCAGACCGGCGACAGCCACTTCGGATCGGACGTGAGCCCGTCGACGCAGTCACGGGAGATGGAGTCGAACCATTCGTCCTCCCGGAGGTGCTCGTCGACCGTGAGTTCGGCCGAGGTGTCGGTCATGGAGACCCCCGTCGTGATGATCCGGCGTCGCGAGCCAGTCGGAGACCGGTGAAGGCCCACCGCGCCGGAGGTGGGAAGAAATTGCGGTAGGTGGGCCGGACGTGCCCCTCGGGTGTCACACAGCAGCCGCCTCGCAGGACCTGCTGGCCCACCATGAACTTGCCGTTGTACTCGCCGATCGCCCCCGGACCGGGAGCGAAGCCGGGGTAGGGCGTGTACGGCGACGACGTCCATTCCCAGACGCCGCCGAAGAAGTCGGTGCGGTCGTTCGGCGTCGTCTGCGGGTGCAAGGCGTCGAGGTCGAAGGGCGGCGCGGCATCGTCGAGGTGCTCGCGGGCGACGACCTCCCACTCGGCCTCGGTCGGCAGCCGCGCGTCGGCCCAACGGGCATAGGCGTCGGCCTCGTAGTAGCTGACGTGGCACACCGGTTCGCTCGGGTCGACCGCCTGGCGACCGCCGAGTGTGAACACCGTCCAGGTGCCGTCGTCTTCGGCGCGCCAGTAGAGCGGCGCAGCGAGCGTGCCGTCGCACACCTGGGCCCAACCGTCGGACAACCACAGTTCGGGGCGCTCGTACCCGCCATCGGCGAGGAACGCCAGCCACTCGCCGCACGTGACGGTGCGGTCGGCCAACTCGAACGGCTGGAGGTGGACGGCATGGAGAGGACGCTCGTTGTCATAGGTGAACGCCTCGTCGTCGGTGGCGCCGATCTCGGCGAGACCACCGGGGTGACCGATCCACGACTGCGGCCTCGAGACCCCGACGGTCGCGTCGCGGAATGCCCGATAGGCCGGGTCGAGCACGCTCTGCGACAACACGTGTTTCGCGTCCATCAACAGGAGTTCCTGGTGCTGTTGTTCGTGGTGGAGACCCAACTCGACGAGGCTCGCGACGGTGTCGTCCGCGTCGGCCAACAAGGCCACCATCGCCTGGTCGACCGCGCGGCGGTAGTCGGCGACGTCGGCGGCGGTCGGACGTGAGACCGCGCCCCGCGCCGACCGTGGATGCCGTGGCCCCACCGCTTCGTAGTACGAGTTGAACAGGTAGCCGTACTGCGGGTGGAAGGGCTCGTATCCGTCGACGTTCGGACCGAGCACGAACTCTTCGAAGAACCAGGTGACGTGGGCGCGGTGCCACTTGGTCGGGCTGACGTCGGGCATCGACTGGACCGTCTGGTCCTCCGGGCCGAGCGGTGCCGCGAGCGTCTCGGTCCGGTCTCGGACGTCGCAGTACCCGGCGCGGGGATCGGCCATGGTCGAAGCACGGTAACGCCGTGGCGGGGCCGTGGTGACGCGGGCTCGTGGATTCAGTGCCATGTCGCGAACTCCGCTCCGACTGCGATACCGCCGGCGAACACCACGAAGGGCACCACCGATGCGAGCACGATCGGTGGGCGTTGGCGCATGCCGAGGCGATGGAGGCCGAGCCGGAACGATGCGGCCGCACCGGCCACGGCCAACCACCACACGACGCGGACGGCCGGGGGCCACGTGAGCGGCACGATCTCGGCCCACGACGGAACCGGCGAGTTGGCGAAGCTTCCGCCGAGCAACTCGAGAACGATCGCCATCACGACGAACGCCGCGCCGCCGAACACGGCGACCAACCACAGCGCGGCCCGTGGCGGAATGATCGCCGCCTCCGGACGCGACGCAGGTGCAGTGGTGGGCACGAGGGTGGAAACACGACGCAGCGGAACGACATTCCCCGTCGATGGGATCGCCGCGCAAGTACGGTGCCGTCGAACCCAGGAGGACCCATGGCCGAGAACACGTTGGACGACTTCGAGCGCACGACCTTCACCCACGACGGCAAGACCCGTGACGTGTTCCGCCTCGGTTCCGGCCCGGCCGTGATCGTCATCGCCGAGATGCCGGGGATCACCCCGAAGGTCGCGGACTTCGCTCGGATGGTGGCGGACATCGGTTGTACCGCGGTCCTCCCACATCTCTTCGGCGAGCCAGGCCGTGAACCAAACCCCGGCGGCAAGCCTGCCGTCGGCTACGTGCTGTCGAGCATGGTTCCGGCGTGCATCTCTCGCGACTTCACCGTGTGGGCCACCGGAAAGACCTCACCCGTGATCGACTGGCTGCGAGCGCTCGCCCGGGACGAGCACGAGCGGTGCGGTGGACCCGGTGTCGGCGCGATCGGCATGTGCTTCACGGGCGGGTTCGCGCTGGCGATGGCCACCGACGAACGTCTGCTCGCTCCGGTGCTCTCACAGCCGTCGATGCCGATCGCTGTGGGCAAGAAGCGCAAGGACACGATCGACATCTCGGACGCAGATCTCGCGAAGGTCAAGGATCGCTGCGCTGCCGGCCTCGAGGTCATCGGCATGCGGTTCAAGTCGGACCGACTGGTCCCGTCGGAACGATTCCGCTTCCTCGAACGCGAACTCGGCGGCAGCTTCCGAGCCATCGAACTCGACGACGACGATGCCAACCCGGAGGCGCCGGTGCCCCCGCACTCGGTGGTCACCGAGCACCTCATCGATCAGCCGGGGACCAAGACACGCGATGCGGTCGACGAGGTGCTGGAACTGTTCCGCGCCAAGCTGTTGACCGACTGATCACCCCGAGGCTTCGCTGGTCACGCCCGGCCGACCTCCGACGCACCGACCATCCCACGCACCGCCTGGCGCCCGCCCGAATCGGACCCGAATCAGGGGTGATCCGTTGCGAGCGTGCCGGTGCGGAAATGTCGCCGGCACAGCAGTTCGTAGGTGACGACGTCGCCGAACAACGGCTTCTCGTCCGGCGACGCCGTGTCGCCCACCACGATCGTGTCGCCTTCACGAACGATCACGCCGTTGACGAGGCGGGCGTTGTTGGTCGCCCGCTCGCCGCACCAGCATCGAGCCTCGACATGGAGTTCGATCCGCTCGTCGGCGACCTCGAACATCCGTCGCGTCCCGTCGAACAGGACGCCCCGGAAGTCGGTGAGGAGGCCGAACGCGTACACGTCGACATCGAGTTCGTCGGCGATGAGCGCCAACTGATCGATCTGTTCCTCCTCGTAGAACTGCACCTCGTCGCAGACCAGGTAGTCGAGGCGACCGTGGTCTTCGACAAAGTCGCGCGCCAGGGCGCACAGGTCGACATCCGGATCGACCTCGACCGCCTGCACCGAGACACCGAGTCGACTCGACACCCGGGCGCCCTCACGGTCGAAGAGCGACAACAGCATCCCCTGCCGCGAGCGCTTGGCGAGGTTGTGATGGATCTGGAGCGCGAGCGTGCTCTTGCCCGAACTCATCGTCCCGTAGGAGAACCGCAGCAGACCCATCGGCGGGCGAGGCTATCCAGCCGCAGGTCGCACGGATCCGAAAGGCCGGGAATCCGGGGGCGATCGCCTCGAGTTCCGCATCATCGAGGACCACGACCACTCCTTCGACCGTCAGATGCGTCGCGTGGGCGGCTTCCTGGTCCACGGACCGAACTCTGGGTGAGCCCGCCCGGACATGCCGCGAATCGGACATGGCCAGCGAGCCGCTGGATCGGGTCCTAGGTTTGCGGCGTGCGGGTCCTGATCTGCGACGACGAAGAGAACATCCGGTTGCTGTACCGGATGGAGTTCGAGGACAGCGGTGCAGAGGTGTCGGAGGCCGTCGACGGCAACGACTGCATCGCCTGTGTCGAGGCCGTCTGCCCCGACCTCATCGTGCTCGACCTCTTCATGCCCAACCGCGACGGGCTGTCGGCGCTTCCGGAACTCAAGAAGCGATGCCCGACTGCGAGGGTCGTCGTCGTGAGCGCTCACGCTGCCGAGGACACGTTCAACCGCAGCCGTGCGCGGGGAGCGACGGCCTGTTTCGAGAAGGTGAGCTTCGCCAGCCGGATCCCCCGCCTGGTGGAGCGCTACGGCGGCGCCGCGTGATCCACGTTCGATGAGGCTGCGCCGACGCGGCCTCCCCGACGACGCCGAAGACCTCATCGCCAGCGAACTCGCACACTGGCGCCACCTCGACGCCGACGAACGTGAGCGACTGCTGGCCACGACCGACTGGCTGCTCCGGCGCAAGACCTGGGAGGCAGCCCGGGGGTTCACCCTCGACGACACCAGGCGCGTCGTCCTCGCTGCGCAGGCAGCGGTGGTGGTGCTCGGACTGTCGGTCGACCACTACCACCTCGTCACGGCCATCATCGTCCATCCCGCCGGCATGACGACCCACGGTGAACGGGCCGGCTCCGTCAAGGGCACCGTCACCGACTCGATCATGCCGATCCATGGTCTCGCCCAGGACCGTCGAGGCCCCGTCCTCATCTCGTGGAACCAGGCCATGGCCGGCGCTCGACACCCCGAGCGCGGCCACAACGTCGTCCTCCACGAGTTCGCCCACAAGATCGACATGCTCGACGGCATCATCGACGGGACGCCGCCGCTGCCTCGAGCGGACCGTCGTCACTGGGCGCGTGTGTGCACCGAGGTCTTTCGCTCGGTCCGGCGGGGCGAGCCTCGCCCGCCGTTGCGCAGCTACGGCGGGACCAACCCGGCCGAGTTCTTCGCGGTCGCGACCGAGGCGTTCTTCGACCGGGCCGTCGAACTCCGGGAGAACGAGCCACGTCTCTACGACGTGCTCCGGTCGTTCTACGCGCAGGATCCCGCTCAGCGCACGAGTTCGCCGTAGAGCAGACGTTTGTGGGCAGCGATGACCGTGCGGTCCTTGTCCGCCATCGACCCAGCGAACTCGACCGCCCGCTCGAGGACGTCGGCTTCGACTGCGAGTTCGTGGACGATGCCGGCAGCGAGCGCATCCGGGCCGCCGTAGCGCTGGCCGGTGATCGACGCCGTCGCAAGTGTCTGGCGGGGGAGGTGCGCGTCGAGCACGGCGAACATGATGTCGGTCAGGGGCAGGCCGAGGTCCACCTCCGGAATGCACCAGAAGCCGCGGTCCTCGCGCATCACCCGGTGGTCGTGCGCCACGGCCAGCATCGCTCCCCCGGCGAACGCGTGTCCGTTGATGGCGGCGACCGTTGCCATGTCGAGATGCAGGACACGCTGGAGGACGCGGTGGACGTCGTCGAGGAATGCGACGTCGGACCGCCCCTCGTCGGTCCTCATCCACGCGAGGTCGAGGCCGTTCGAGAAGAAC
>JAPKDO010000163.1 GCA_028822535.1 Acidimicrobiales bacterium | reverse complement strand
ACCGGAGCTTGTCGACCGGGCCGAACTGACCCTGCATGCGACGTCCGGCCACGGATCGACCTTGGGCGAGCCAGAAGGCATAGAACGCTCGTTTGACTCGCGACGCGTCTTCGACCCGCAGCGACACGCCGGCGAGCATCTTCTCCCACACGCGTGGCACACCCAACAGGAAGGTCGGCTGCACCTCCTGCAGGTCGGTGTTGAACGATTCGCCGCCCTCACCGAAGTTCACGACGTACCCGGCACCGAGCGCGTTGACGACCGAGACCAGTCGTTCGGCGATGTGGCAGAGCGGGAGGTACGACAACACCTCGTCGTGGCGGGTCACGTCGTAGAGCTGACGGTAGGTCGAGATGGCGGAGGTCAGGTTGCGCTGGGAGAGCTGTGCGCCCTTGGGCGGACCCGTCGTCCCCGAGGTGTAGACGATGATCGAGACGTCATCGGGTCCGACGTTCGACACCTCGCGGCTCCACGCGTCGACGCCACCCTGCTCCTGACCCAACGCGATGAGTTCGTCCATCGTCATGAGCATCGGGTCGTCGGCCAGCCCGCGGACGCCACGGGTGTCGAAGACCACGATGTGTTTCAGGTTCGGCAACGAGCCCCGCACCTCGAGGGCCTTGTCGAGTTGTTCCTCGTCCTCGGCGAAGAGGACGACGGCGTTGCAGTGCCCCAGCAGGTATTCGCATTCGGCGGCGGGACTCGTCGGGTAGACGCCGACGCTGACGCCGCCGATCCCCTGGATGCCCATGTCGGCTTCGACCCACTCGGGCCGGTTCTCGGCGTGGATCGCCACGGCGTCGCCTGCGGTCACGCCGAGTGCGACGAGGCCCATCCCCACTGCGCCGGCGCGGTCGGCCAATGTGCGGTAGTCGATCTCGCGCCAGCGCCCGAGCTCCTTGGATCGCAACGCGACCCGGTCGGGCGTCTGGGCAGCGCGGGCGACGAGGATCGCGGGCAGACTCTGCGCCGACTCCGGATCGCCGGCGACAGCGGCTGGGCGTGCAGCGACGGCGGTCATGTCGAGGCCTCCCCGTCGGAACCGTGCTGGTGGGCCTCGAGGACGTGTTCGACCGCAGCCTTCGCATCCGGGTCCGCCGGTTGACCGAGGTAGGCCTCGATCACCTTCGGGTCGTTCTGGACCTCCGACGGGAGCCCGGTGGCGATCGGCGTCCCGAAGTCGAGCGCCATCACCCGATCCGCCAGGTCCATGACGAGGGGCATGTCGTGCTCGACGAGGATCATCGTCATGTCCAGCTCCTCTTGGATCTCGATGATGTAGCGGGCCATGTCCTGGGTCTCTTCCAGGTTCATCCCGGCGACCGGCTCGTCGAGCAACAACAGACGCGGGTCCATGGCCAGCGCTCGTCCGAGCTCGATCCGCTTCTGCACGCCGTAGGGCAGCAGGCCCACGGGCTGTTTGCGTACCGCCTCGAGCTCGAGCAGTTCGATGATCTCCTCGACACGATGCCGATGATGGATCTCTTCGTTCTTGGCCTTGCCCCACCACAACGCTCCGGCGACGAAGCCGGTCTTCATCAGGTTGTGGCGGCCGAGCATCAGGTTGTCGATCACGTTCAGGTTCGCGAACAACCCCAGGTTCTGGAACGTCCGAGCGATGCCCATCCGGGCGGTCTCGGCCGGCTTCTTGCGCATGACGTCGACCCCGTCGAGCGAGATCTTGCCCTCCTGGGGCACATAGACGGCGTTGAGGCAGTTGAACATCGACGTCTTGCCGGCGCCGTTGGGGCCGATGATCGCGAACAGTTCACCGGGGTGGACCTCGAAGCTGACGCCGTTCAGCGCGGTGACCCCGCCGAATCGCAACACGATGTCCTCGACGCGCAACAGCGGCTCACCTCCGGTCCGGTCGGGACGTCGGTGTTGTTGCATGGGCGCAGCCATCACGACCACCTCCGCTTCTTGCGGTACGTCTTGACATCCCGGAACGAGACGCGGCTCTCGCCGGTCCCGAGGTAGGCCTCTTGCACCTCGGAGTCGGCGAGGAGCTCGCGGCCCGGTCCGTCGCGTACGACCTTGCCGGTCTCGATCACGTAGCCGTGGTGCGCGATCGACAGCGCCATCACCGCGTTCTGTTCGACGAGGAGCACGCTCGTGCCCTGTTCGTTCAGGTTGACGACGATGTCCTTGATCTGTTCGACGATCAGCGGTGCCAGTCCGAGCGACGGCTCGTCGAGCAACAGGAGCTGCGGCGACGACATGAGCGCTCGTCCGATCGCGAGCATCTGCTGCTCGCCGCCCGACAGGTAGCCGGCGATCGACTTGCGTCGCTCGGCCAGCACGGGGAACAGATCCATCACCCGCTGGTGGTTCGCTGCGATGGTCCCGCGGTCGCGCATCGTGAACGCTCCGGCACGGAGGTTCTCGTCGATGGTCAGCTCGGCGAAGATCCGGCGCCCCTCCATCACCTGCGCGACGCCCGACCGCACGATCTCGGCGGCGCCGGAGTGGGTGATGTCGTTCCCACGGAAACTGATCCTGCCCTTGGTGATCTCGGCTTCGTGGTGTTCGAGCAGGCCCGTCACCGCGCGCAACAGCGTGGTCTTCCCCGCGCCGTTGCTTCCCAGCAGCGCGACGATCTGGCCCTCGGGCACGTCGAGCGACAGGCCCCGGAGACCGAGGATCACATCGTTGTAGAAGACCTCGAGGTTGTTGACGGTCAGCACCGAGGGTGCGGGCGCCGTCATGTCAGCGGTGGCGATGACTGGTTCCCCCTGGAAGCGTCGAGCCCGAGACCGGTCGGACTCGCCCGTAATGACGAAGTGTCAATGGCGCTGACGACAGTACCCCGCCCAGCAGCGACATGCGTCACACCTCGGGGGCGGAATGCGGCGCGATGAGTCGAATGTCCCGAAGATCCCTGACCGGGCCGTCACGACGCGGTCAGCCGGGTGCTCAGCGACGGCCGCCCATGAACATCACCTTGAGGTCGTCGTAGCGCTCGATGCAGCGGCCGGCGCCGTACACGACCGCCTCGAGCGGCTGTTCGACCAACGTCACCGGGATGTCGGTCTCGACCGAGATCCGCACGTCGAGTCCTTTCAACATGCCGCCGCCGCCCACGAGGTACATGCCCTGGCCGATCAGATCGTGGGCGAGTTCGGGTGGGGCATTTCCCAGGCACGAGATGACCGACTCGATGATGGCGGTGACGGGTTCGGCGATGGCCTCGCGGACCTCGGGGGTCGTGAGGATCACCGTCTTGGGAAGCCCGCTCATCAGGTCGCGACCACGGACCTCGGCCCGGACGTCGTCGTCGACCGGCCAGGCCGAACCGATGGCGATCTTGATCTCCTCCGCCGTCCGCTCGCCGACGGCGATGCCGTATTCGCGCCGGATGTAGTGCTGGATCGCAGCGTCGATGTCGAAGCTGCCGACGCGGACCGCCTGCAGCGCGACGATCCCGCCCAGGCTGATCAGCGCGGTCTCGCTCGTGCCGCCCCCGACGTCGATGACCATGTTGGCGACGGGCTCGTGGATGGGGAGCTCGGCGCCGATGGCCGCGCCCATGGGCTGTTCGAGCAACTGCGCATCGGCAGCGCCCGCGCGCCGGGCGGCCTCGGTGACGGCGCGACGCTCGACCTCGGTGATCGCCGAGGGGACGCAGATCACGACGCGGGGCCGGTTGAACCGGTTGACGCCGGCCCGTTGCAGGATGAGACGGATCATCCTCTGGGTGATGTCGAAGTCCGTGATGGCGCCCTGACGCAAGGGACGGACCGCCACGATGTAGCTCGGCGTCCGGCCGATCATCTGCCACGCCTCGGCGCCCATGGCCAAGACGTCGCCATTGCGCTTGTTCAGCGCGATGACCGTGGGCTCGTTCATGACGATGCCGTGGCCCTTGGCGTAGACGAGCGTGTTGGCCGTTCCCAGGTCGATGGCCAGGTCGCGGGCCATCTAGTCGTCCAGCCGTTCGTCAGGCGCGGCGTCGGCCTCGACCGCGTCGGACTCGACCGCCTCGGACTCGACCGGCTCGGACTCGACCGGCTCGGGCTCGGGGTCCACCGGAGCGGATTCGTCCACCGCAGGCTCGGGCTCGATCTCGGAGGCTGCGTCAGGCGCGACCTCGGATTCGGCCTCGTCATCGGCTTCGGGCCCGACATCGGATTCGGGCTCGACACCGGATTCGCGCTCGGATCCGGCCTCGGCGGGATCCGCCGTCTCGGATTCGGGCTCGTCGACGTCGGGCGCTCCGTCGTCGGCATCCTCGGCCCGCTCGTCGGAGACCTCGCTGCCGGACTCGCCCGGCACGATGGTCACGCCACGCGGATCGGAGGGGCGGTCCGCGGTGGCGGACGCGTCGCGCTCCCCCGGCCGAGGCGCCAGCGCATGCAGCTCGCGACGGAAGGACGTGATCCCGGCGTCGATCCCCTTCTCGGTCCGGAAACGGAACGCGAGGAAGCCGACACCGACGACGATGATCACGACGATCACACCGATCGTGAACACCATCAGCCGAGACCTCCGACGTGTTCGGGCTCGGTCACGTGCTGGGCTTCGAGCCCCCAACTGGATCCGTCGGCCCAACGCTCCTTCTTCCAGATCGGGACCGTGCCCTTGAGCGTGTCGATACAGAACCGTGCTGCGTGGAAGGCCTCGTCCCTGTGGGGAGACGACGCGACGACGACGACGGCAGCGTCACCGACGGCGAGCGAACCGACGCGGTGCAACATCACCAGTCGGCCGAGCCCGGCCCAACGCGCCCGCGCCTCGGCCGCGATCCGGGCGAGGCGGGGCTCGACCTGGGTCTCGTAGGCCTCGTACTCGAGCAGATCGACGTCGGGGCGACCGTCGCTGTGATCGCGCGCTGCGCCCGTGAACGTCACGATCGCGCCACAGTCGGCCCGCACGGCCCACTCCGAGGCGTCGTGCACCGGGAGTGGCGATGTCGACAGGCCCAGCCAGTCGTCGCCCTCGGCCGGCGGCGCCAGCATCTCCGGTGAAGTCATCGCAGTCAGGGGTCCTCGAGTGGCGGGGGTTCCGGATTCGCCCGGCGCATCAGAATCGATTTCCACCAACGTACCCGCGATCGCCTGGGTGCACGGGATGCGGAGACCCGCCGCGACGTCCATCGGTCCGACCGCATCGATAGGGTCGACCGGGTGCCACAGCCGCCATCGGGCGATCCCGGCCGGGGGCACGGCGACGACGACCCGACGGACGCTCCGTACGAGTTCCGTCCGCCGTTGCCACCCGAAGACCGGATCTGGCGCCATCCGTCCGAGGTGGCGGCCACCGAAGCGCGCACGAGCGACCCGAGCGACCGCTCGGCCCCCACCGGAGCGTCCCGGCAGTCGAGTCCGACCGGCCGGAACACCCTGGCGCTGGTGACCGCATCGGCGCTGATCGGCGCCACGCTCTCGATCGGGGTGATCGCCGCGCTCGGCGGGTTCGAGTCGTCGACGCGGGTGGTCGAACGCCAGGTCGCCGTCCAACCGGTCACGAGCCTGGCCGGCGACGGGACGCGCGCCATCGCCCAGCGGACCGCAGCATCCGTCGCCGCCGTGCAGGTGCGCATCGGCGAGGGTCGCCGGGACGGAACCGCGATCGTGTACCGCAGCGACGGGCATCTCCTCACCACCGCAGCGCTCGTCGCCGATGCCGAGACCGTGCACGTGCGCCTTCCCGGGCATTCGGCGTTGCCCGCCTCCGTCGTCGGGACCGACGCCGCGTACGACCTCGCCGTGTTGCACGTCGATGCCGAAGCGCTCGAACCCGCCGTGCTCGGGAGCGCCGACGGCATCGGTGTCGGCCTCGATGCCCTCGTGATCGGCCATGCCACGGCCGGCGCCACGTCCACGTCGGTCGATTGGGCGATGGTCTCGGCCGTCGACCGTCGTCTGAGCACGCCGGACGGCACGGTGCTGCACGGGATGATGCTCCTCGACGAACTCGCCGTCGATTCCGACGGCAGCCCCCTCGTCGACGCCACCGGTGCCGTGATCGGCATCACGTCGTCGATCCCCGCTGCAGACGACGGCGCCGTCCACAGCGTCGCCGCACCGATCGACGCACTCGCGCACGCCGCCGATCAGATCCTCGAGTACGGACACGTCAAACACGTGTGGCTCGGTATCGAGGGCGTGGATCTGGACGCAGACGATGCATCGATCATGGGCCTGGACGGTGGCGCCGCCGTGCGGCGCGTGGTCGAGGACGGTCCAGCCGCCGGAGCGGGCATCGTCGCCGGCGACGTGGTGATCGCGGTGGACGGCAAACGGGTGACGTCGATGAGCCAACTCATCGCGGCCCTGCGTGGACGGGAGCCGGGCGACACCGTCGACCTCGAGGTGTGGCGCGGCGACGAGACCGTCGAAGCCTCTGCCGCCCTGGCCGAACGGCCCGGCTGACCGGGTCAGGAACGCGCGCCGAGCCGGCGCCGCACGAGCGCGCCGATCCCGGCGATCCCGCCCACGATCACCGCGCCGGCCAACCCGAGCGCGATCTCCTGGCGGCGCTGTGGGGACACCTGGGCCCACGGCGCAGCGGCATGGCCGACCACGAACGCCTCCTCGTTGGTGTGCGAGGGCGTCCAGCCGAGCGCACGCAACTTGTCGTTGCCGACGACCCACGGATGACGCACGAACGGCACGAACCCCGGAGGGGTCGGGGCGATCTGATAGCGCCATCCCAGCGTCGTCAGCCGGCGCGCCACCCCGTCGGGGAGCGGGATCCTCGGCGCGCCGCCCACGAGCGCCCGGATGAGATCTGCGGTGAGCGCGCCGTCCGGGGCGACGTTGAACACGCCGCCGGCGGCGGACCGCCGCACCACGTCGAAGGCCGCGGCCACGTCGTCGGCGTGGACGAACTGTGCGGCAGGAGCGTCGTCGCTCGCCGACATCAGCCGGGCTGCGGCCAGAACTCGACCGAGTTCGTCGGGCCCGGCACCGGAAACGGTCACGCACGGCCGGAGGATGGCGACGGTGACGTCGGGCTCGTCGCCGCCGAACGCGACGACGCTCTCCTCGATCTCCATCCGGACTCGCACCCACTCGGACTCGTTGTTGGGTCTCGTCGGAGCGGTCTCCGGCAGCGGAATCGGGTTGTCCGGCCACGCGCCGTACACGGTCGCCGAACTACGAACCAGGACCTGTGCGACCCCGGCCCGCCGTGCCGCGTCGAGGACGCGCGCTGTCGTTCGGAGGTCGTGGTCGGGTGCACGGTCCTCCAAGGGGTCCGAACCGGCGAGATGGCAGACCGTGTCGACGTCGCGCAGGATCGGCTCGAGGTCGGCGCCCCGCAGCTGAACGCGGTGCACCTCGACGCGATCGTGGTCGAGATGCGACGAGACCGGGTCGTCACGATCGATCGCCACCACGGCATCGACCGAAGCATCGACGAGCAGGAGGTCCACGAGACGGCGACCGACCGGACCGGCGGCGCCGGTGACCGCAACACGGGACATGCCCCCTACGATGCAACCCGTGAGCGGCTCCGGTCCAACCGATGGCGAGAATCCGTTCGAGGGAATCCCTCTGTTCGGTGATCTCGGCAAGCTCTTCGGCGGTGCCGGGGGCCAGGGCGGCCTGCAATGGGACACCACCCGACAGGTCGCGATGCAGCTCGCCGCTGGCGGCGAGGCCGAGCAGAACATCGACCCGATCGATCGGATGGACGTCGAAGAACTGGCACGCGTCGCCGACCTCCACGTCACCGGACGCACCGGGCTCACCACCAACCTGACCGGCCGGGGCGTGACCGTGATCCCGGTGACCCGCACGCAGTGGGTGCAACGCAGCGTCGATGCCTTTCGGCCGCTGTTCGAATCGCTCGCCGAATCGCTCGACCCGGCCGCCGCGAACCCGACCGACGACGCATCGGGCGACCCGTTGTCGGCGATGCTCGGCCAGCTCATGGGCACGATGGCGCCGATGATGCTCAGCGTCACCGCCGGCGGCATGCTCGGCCACCTCGCGCAACGCAGCTTCGGTCAGTACGACCTGCCGGTTCCCCGCCAGCCGTCGGACGAGTTGCTCCTGGTGCTCCCCAACGTCGACGCGTTCGGGGCCGACTGGTCGATCGAACCCAAAGACCTCCGGCTGTGGCTCTGCATCCACGAGATCACGCATCACGCCGTGCTCGGCGTCAGCCACGTTCGCGAGACGCTCGAGACGCTGATCGGCGAGTACGCGTCCGGTTTCCAGCCCGACTCGTCCGCCTTGGTCGACAAGCTCGGCAGCGTCGACATCACCGACGGCGACGCCATGGCCGAGCTGCAGAACGTGCTCGGCGACCCCGAGGTCGTCCTCGGCGCGATGCAGACCGACGCCCAGCGCGCCCTCCTCCCCCGGCTCGAGGCCCTCATCGCAGTCGTCGTCGGGTACGTCGACCACGTGATGGATGACCTCGGCGGCACGTTGCTCGGCAACTACGGGATGATCACCGAGGCGCTGCGACGCCGTCGGGTCGAATCGGACGAGTCGGATCGCTTCGTCGCCCGCCTCTTCGGTCTCGAACTCGGCCAGTCCACCTACGACACGGGGTCGGCGTTCATCGACGGCGTCGTCGAACGCGCCGGCTTCGACGGGCTCGACCCGCTCTGGCAGGACGCGAAGTACCTGCCGACTCCGGCCGAGATCAGCGCACCCG
>JAPKDO010000508.1 GCA_028822535.1 Acidimicrobiales bacterium | reverse complement strand
CGACACAAGGACGGTATGTCAGCGCTGGCGTCCCTGCGGACCCGACTCGGTTGGGCGGCCGAGGATGCGGAAGTCCCGGCTCCCGTCCTAGGCGGCCCAACGCTGTGGGCTCTCGGACTGGCACTCCGGGACTTGCGACTTCCCGATCGGAACAGGACCGTCGGGCGTGTTCCAGTGTGAGGGTCGACTGATCCGCTGGCAACGGGAATTCGCGCAGCACCTGGTCGTCGGATCTGCACCGGTGTTGAGCGATCCTGCAACGTTCACTGGTCCTCGCACGACTATGTAGGTGTGAGGGCAGACCCAGAGAGTTCGACCGGCGTGTCGATCGAGGACTTGTATCGTCAGCGGTACGACCCGTTGATGCGACTGGCGTATCTGCTCACGAGTCGGCAGAAGGACGCTGAGGATCTCGTGCAGGCGGCGTTCACCGCCCTCACAGAGTCGTGGGACGACGTACGCAGCCCCAAGGCCTACCTCCGCCAAACGGTCATCAATCGGGCGAGCGATCTCCATCGACGGAATGCCCGCTCGCTGCCTGCACGACCCGAACGAGTCGTCGGCGAACCAGCCATCGACGACGCCTGGGACTTGATCCAGCAGCTCCCCGACACCCAGCGGACTGTCGTGATCCTCCGCTTCTACGAAGACCTCCCGCTGGTCGAGATCGCTCGACTCCTCGACCGGCCAGACAACACGGTTCGCTCCGATCTCCGACGAGCGCTACAACGACTCCAGAAGGAACTCGATCATGGCTGACGACCTCGACCTCCTCGAACGCGACCTCGGCGACCAGCTTCGGCGGACGCTCCATGCCGTCGCAGATACCCCACCTTCGATCGATCGCTCTCGGTCCGCCCGACGCCGTCGGGTCTTCGGGGGAGCGGCACTCGCTGCTGTGGTCGCCATCGGAGGCGTTGCTGCGTGGCAGTCCCACGACGACGGCGAGATCGTGCGGATACCCGTCGAACAGGCCTTGATCACCGGCGAGGGGTCGTCGGGCGACTGGTGGCTCCTGCCGAGTCAGCACACCGACGTGTGCGGGAACCCGATGCCTGGAGTGGAGCTCGTATCGGGACAGATCAACAAGCCGGGCTACGAGTGGAACACCGGCGGCGTCGCATACGGCGAGCACGGAGAGGATCCCTGCGTCTTCGACGGTTGGGAACGCCTCGGTGACCCGGCACTGTCGAACATTGGATACTCCCGGATCGGGTACGAGCGGGACTCGACTCCATGGGGCGGCTTCGGTGCGGTGCATTCGTCGGTGACTGCCGTGCGGGTCTCCGCGGACGACAGTGCTCCCTTCGTCACCGAGAGCGTGCCTCGGGCCGACGACCCTGACGGCCCGCGCTACGTCGCGTTCTCGATGCCGAGCGACACGGTGAGCGTCACGATCGAGACGATCGACGCCGACGGCGACGTGATCCCGGGCAGCGCGAAGACCACACACCTCCAGTAGGTCGGGACGAAGCGAGCGTCGGCGTCGAACTCCGTCGCGGCTCTACAGCAAGACTGAACGGAATTTTCACGGCGATGACCAGATAAAGGACGTTCGGAGGAACGTTTACGTGAACGTTCACCGGAACACGAACGAAAACCCGAACGAAAAGCCGAACACGGGACGAGAAATTC
>JAPKDO010000162.1 GCA_028822535.1 Acidimicrobiales bacterium | reverse complement strand
CGGAGACTTTGACGGAGATGGCACCGGCGATGTGCTCTGGTATGCGCCGGGTTCGGCAGCGGACCATCTGTGGCTGGGCCGGGGTGACGGGACCTTCTCCTCGTCGCGGGTGACGGTGAACGGCAGCTACCACCCGGTGGCCGGCGACTTCGATGGTGATGGCGACACCGACATCGTCTGGTACGCCGCAGGCTGGGCCGCGGACTTCCTGTGGGTGAGCCGCGGTGACGGGACCTTCTCGTCGAAGTCGACTCGTGTGGTCGGCGACTACCGGCCCGTCACCGGCGACTTCGATGGTGATGGCGACACCGACATCATCTGGCATGCCCCTGGGACGGTGACCGACTACCGGTGGACGAGTCGTGGCGACGCGACCTTCTCGTCGTCGAGGGTGACGGTGAACGGTCGGTACACGCCGGTCGCAGGAGACTTCGATGGCGATCGACACGCTGATGTGCTGTGGTATGCCCCTGGTGCCTCGGCCGACTACCTGTGGTCGGGCCAGGGTGACCGCACGTTCGTGTCCTCGAGGGTGAGCGTGAACGGTCGCTACGACCCGGTTCCGGGTGATTTCGATGGTGACGGCGACACCGACATCGTCTGGCATGCGCCCGGCTCGTCGCCGGATTTCCTGTGGTCGAGCCAGGGTGACCGCACGTTCGTGTCTTCGAGGGTGAGCGTGAACGGTCGCTACGACCCGGTTCCGGGTGATTTCGATGGTGACGGCGACGGAGACATCATCTGGTATGCCCCGGGCCCGTCGCCGGACTACCTCTGGCGGTCGGACTCCTGAGCCTCGGGGCGGGCCAGCACCGCGCCGTGGCTCACGAACCGCTGTCGACGATCCACCAACCGATGCCGTCGGACGGCGAATAGATGCAGCGGCGTCCGGTCTCCACCGAGCTCCGTAGATGCGCTCCGAGTCGGGGGTCGGCGGTGGCGATGTCGTCGATCGCCCTTCCCAGCGCCTTGGTCACGCGGACGCGCGCCCGTTCGACCTCGGCGGACCCCGACGGCACATACCGATTCGCTGCGAGATGGCGTCGCAACATCGACGCTTCTTCGGGGGAACCGCCATCGAGGTCGAGTTCATCGAGGCGATCCCGATACGCCCGCGCCGCCACGTTGTCGAGCAGCGGGGTCGATGCCGACCCGGCGTCGTCCACCGGGATCTCGGATCCGTCCAGATCCACCGAGGGGATCGACTGCCCGGGGGACGCGAGCAACCGAATCAGATGTCCGACCCCGACGCGATGGTCGAGCTCGGCGCTGCCGGAAGGATGACGCAGCTGCCATCGCGATCCCGATCGCACGGCGATCGGGGGACCGAACCCCTGTCGTGCGAGGTAGACGGCGAGCGCCCGTGCCTCGTCGGCCCAGGCCGCCATGTCGAACGAACGCAACTCGGACTCAGCGAGACGTGCTTCGTGGTAGGCGCGGCGGGGGTCCTCGCTCCGCCTCCCGACGGCTGAGTCGAGTCGCGTGAGACTCGTCCACGGGCCTGGTTCGCGGGTCTCGAGCACGCGATCGAACCAACGACGTCCGCCACGCGTGGGCTCGAGTCGCTGCGCCAGAGCCCCGACGACCCGTCCGACCGGCCCGTAGGAGGCGTATCCGGTGCCGTGCGTCCCGTCGAGCTCAGCGAACGGTTCGAGCAGGTCGAAGATCCGTGCGATGCCGTGATCGTGATCCAGTCGGAGTGCGACGAGGCCCAACAGCTGAACGGTCACCAGCCAGTTCAGATCACGATGGACACTCGAGAAGTCGTCCTCGGCGATCGAGTCGAACAGCACCCGCGCCTCATCCAACCGACCCGTCTCGGAGAGGCACAGCGCGAGCCCGGTGTCCCAGTTCGACGCCACCCGTGGGGATGATGCCCGGATCGAGCGCACCGCTTCGATCAGGTCGGCGAGGCCACGACGCAGGTACCGCTCGATCGCGAGTGTGATGGCGACGTTCTGGAAGGAGAATGGCGTCCCGGCCATCCCGGACGTGGAGCTGATGGCATCTTCGTTGATCCGGACCGCGAGGTCGAGGCGGCCCTCCAACATCGCGATGTTGCCGCGCCAGAGCTCCTCCCGGCGTCGGAACAGGACGAGCTCGGTGTCGCGAGCGGCCAGGCGGAACTGATCGACCGCCCGGCGCGCTGCCTCGAGGTCGCCTCGATCGAAATGGCGCACGACCAGCCACTCGTGGATCCGAAGTCGCAACTCCTCGGCCCGCACGATGGGCAGGAGCTCGACCAGCTCGTCGATGAGGTCGTCGCGTTCGTGGAGGTTGGCTGGGCCCCAGCAGGAGTAGAGCCGACCCAACATCGTCTCCACGGTCAGTTCGTCGTCGTCGAGGGACCGGGCGATCGACATCGCTTCCTCGGTCCGTGCTCGCCGGTCTGCGTCGCTGACGGACAGCGGCGTGTCGACGAGTCCTTCCTGGACGGCCCAGTAGCGACTGAGCGCAGTTCCCACGAGGGCGCGCGCCCGTCGTCGAGGCGTCGCCGCTGATCGGAGGACCTGATCCCAGTGGTCGATCGTGTCCTGATCGGCGGAGGGCAAGGTCTCGACCATCTCCCAAGGGAGCCGCTCCGTCACTGACGACCTTCCTACCCCTTCCGGGTCACGCGGAGGCGCACGTCCGGTGGAGACGTGGGGATCGCCGCCCACATCCGCTGCGCCGGCCCCGCGAGTCCGATGCAGGCACCGCGTCGTCTCGGAGGTCGACCGCCGGAGCCGGAGCCACGAGGGCGTCGCGCCGGATCGACCCGCGGAGCCGCTCGAGCTCGTAGGTGGGCGCCGTGCCCAACTCGTCGTCGAGCATGGTGCGGAGACGCTCGAACGCCTCGAGTGCCTCGGTGGTTCTCCCAGCCCGGTGGAGTCCGGTCATCAACAGTGCCCAGCGGTGCTCGCGGTACGGCTCCGAGGCGACGAGCGACGCGAGCTCGTCGAGGTGTACGGCTGCATCGCCGATGGCGAGCCGGTGCGCGGCGAGTCGTTCCTCGACGAGCGCGTGCAACTCCTCCAACTGCGCCCGCGCGGCGTCGACCCCGTCGACGTCCTCGATGTCGTCGTAGGGCCGACCTCGCCACAGTGTCATGGCCCGCTCGAGTCGTGACACGACGTCGGCAGGGAGCCCCGGGGTCGACGTCGGTATCCGGGCGATGGCCGCGAACTCCTCGACATCGGTGGCCCCTCCGAGGCGGTATCCGTCCGGGCCGGTTCGGATGATGCTCGGCCCGAACTCGGAGCGGAGTCGTGCGATCTGGTTCTGGAGCGACGGTCGAGCGGACTTCGGCGGCGTACCGCTCCAGACGGCGTCGATGAGTCGGTCGGTGCTCGTGGCCTGATCGGCGTGGAGCGCGAGAACGGCCATGATCTGGCGTTGTCGCCTGCTCAGCGACGCGCCGTCGACCATGGCGGGGCCGAGCACCGAGACGGTGCGGCCATTCGCTCGTCGGTTCGAAGCGTCGCCTTGTGGCATCTGGTACTCCCGGTGTTCGTGCCCGTGTTCTCGGCCGTCGAGGCCCTCTCGTTGGGGAGATGTGACATCGGGACGGTTCGCGGGACATCCAGCCCCGCGCATGTGTCGATCTGTTGTCGATCCGTTGGAGGGCTGGTCCGTGCCAAGCAAACGGCTCGCTCGCGAGGCGCCGGAGCCAGCTGCACTACCGTTCCGACGACGGGTTCCTGGCGGACCGAAGGAACAGATGGCGCACCTGCTCGACCGTGGAACCCCGGACTCCACCCCGACCGACGCGCTCGACGTCGTCACCGCGTGCGAGGTCGACCTGCTCGCCGGCCGAGTCGATCGGTGGATGGTTCCCGGTCCTCGTGTGCCACACGGTGTCGCTGCGAGGGCACAGGTCCTCGCGGGACGGCCGAGCGCCGCCCGGGCGTTGCTCGACGACGCGCCACCCGTCGCCGAGTGGTCTCCTCGAGCACTGGCCTCCGCCGCCTGGGCGATCAGCCGGGTCGGCAGCCCTCGACTCGCAGAGGTCGAATCCGCGCTCGACACGGCCGGATCCAGCGATCGTTTCCTGTACGAGGGCGACGTTCCGCTCGGTCCGACCGACTCGTTCCTCGGGATCCTCGTCGCGGCGGCAGGAGAACTCGATCGGGGAGCCCGGTGCCTGCGAGCAGCCGCTGCGGTCGCTGACGAACGCTCGCCATCGTGGGGAGCGCAGGTTCGACACGAACTCGTGCGCGTGCTCCTCGACGCCGCCGTCGACGGCGATGCCGACGCCTCTGCCGAGCGCGACTCGATGCGGACGATGGCGAGGATGTTCTACGTGTCCGCCGGCTACGACCACCAACGAGAACGCCTCGATGCTGTCGGCTCCCCGGACCCTGGCCCGCGAGCTTCCGCTGGTTGCGGCATCCTGGAACCAGGGCCTCGTTGGACCGTGGGCTTCGGTGTGCAGCCGCCGGTGACGGTGCGACCGTCGAAAGGGCTGCTGGCCATCCACCACCTGATCCGGCACCGCGACCGCCGTGTTCCCGCGGTCGAGCTCGACGCCGTGGTGCAGTCCGGGGCCGAACCCGGTCTTGCAGCACTCAGAACCGTCATCGATCGCGCCGTCGAATGCGGTGGCGAGGACGACCTCCGAGTACTCCTGCATGACGACCAGGTCCGGACGCGTGTGACGAAGCTCGTCCGACGGACGATCGCACGGATCGGCGACGAGCATCGACGCCTGGGGGACCATCTCGAGGCGATGGTCGAGACGGGCTATTCGTGCGCCTACGTGGGCGACCGGATCCCGTGGGCGACCGGACCTGCCGCTGTGGATGATCGGGCAGGGACGTCGTGATCCTCCACGTCGCGATCTCCGACGAGTGGGACGCTGCCGTCGCGGCCGGCGGCCCCTACGATCGCTCGACCATCGGGGTCTCGCTGGCCGAGGAGGGCTACATCCACTGCTCGTTCCCCGACCAGGTCGCTGCGACCGCCGAGCGCTACTACGCCGGACGCGACGACGTGGTCGTCCTCGTGATCGACCCGGACCGGCTCGACGCCGAGGTGCGGGTCGAGGACCTGATGGGCACGGGCGTCGAGTTCCCCCACGTGTACGGACCCATCCCGGTCGCGGCGGTCGTCGCGGTCGAGGACGTGGAGACGGCGGCTCGCCGCCCGAGATCACCACTGGGATGACGCTCGGGACGACGATCCGGGGCCGGATCCGGAAAATCCACCCGCGGGGCGTCCCGATGGGCCATCATGTCGGGCAACGGACGCCCGCAGGCTCCCTCGGATCGTGCACGGCGCGGTCTCGGGTTGGCAGCCGCGTGCACGGCGTCATAGAGTGTTCCTTCGGCTCAGAGGCAGGCGCGCCTGTCTCTGAATCGCCGTGTCCATCCATGTCTCCGACGGAGACGAACAAGACCGCCCACGCCCGGGGGAGTAGCACGCTGGCAAAGCCCAAGGAAGACGCGATCGTCCTCGAAGGCACGGTCCTCGAGAGCCTCCCGAACGCCATGTTCAAGGTCGAACTCGAGAACGGCCACGAGGTCCTCGCCCACATCTCCGGGAAGATGCGCATGCACTACATCCGCATCCTCCCCGGTGACCGGGTCCAGGTCGAACTCACCCCCTACGACCTCAGCCGAGGCCGGATCACGTTCCGGTACCGCTAGGTCAACCCGTCACACGAACCCGTCACACGAACCCGTCCAGAAGCGCAGAAGAAGAGAACCCCCATGAAGGTCCGACCGAGCGTCAAGGCCATGTGCGAGAAGTGCCAGGTCATCCGCCGGCACGGCCGCGTCATGGTCCTGTGCACCAATCCCCGCCACAAGCAGCGCCAGGGCTGAGGAGCCGAATTTCCACGATGGCACGTATCCAAGGCGTCGACATTCCCCGCGAGAAGCGGTTGGTCATCTCGCTGACCTACCTGTTCGGGATCGGCAACACCACCGCAGCACGCATCTGTGACGAGGTCGGCATCGACCCGTCGACCCGCACCCGGGATCTCACCGATTCCGAGGTCGCCAAGATCCGCGACTGGATCGACGAGAACCTCGAGGTCGAGGGCGATCTGCGCCGCGAGGTCCAGCAGAACATCAAGCGCAAGATCGAAATCGGTTGCTACCAGGGCGTCCGGCACCGCAAGGGCCTCCCCGTCCGTGGTCAGCGCACCCACACCAACGCCCGGACCCGCAAGGGCCCGAAGAAGACCGTCGCCGGCAAGAAGAAGGTCAAGAAGTAATGGCAACTCCCGCTCCGCGGCGGTCCCGCAAGAAGGAACGTAAGAACGTCGCCGTGGGCATCGCCCACATCAAGTCGTCGTTCAACAACACGATCATCGCCATCACCGACCCCGGCGGCAACGTCCTGTCGTGGGCCTCGGCTGGCAATGTCGGCTTCAAGGGCTCGCGCAAGTCGACCCCCTACGCCGCACAGATGGCGGCCGAGAAGGCCGCCCGTGGCGCCATGGAACACGGCGTCCGTCGGGTCGAGGTCCAGGTCAAGGGCCCCGGCTCCGGCCGGGAGACCGCGATCCGCTCCATCCAGAACGCCGGCATCGAGGTGTCCGGCATCAAGGACGTCACCCCTGTCCCGCACAACGGCTGCCGCCCGCCCAAGCGGCGCCGGACCTGAGGTAAGTAGCAATGGCTCGATACACCGGACCCCGCGCCCGCGTCTCCCGACGCCTCGGCGTCAACATCTTCGGCACCATGGCCGAAGCCAAGGCGCTCGACAAGCGTCCCTACCCGCCCGGCGAGCACGGTCGCGGTCGTCGTCGCGGTCAGCCCTCCGAATACCTCATGCAGCTCCAGGAGAAGCAGAAGGCCCGTTTCAGCTACGGCCTCTCCGAGAAGCAGTTCCGCAACCTCTACGAGGAGGCGAACCGCCGCAAGGGCGTCACCGGCGAGCTCATGTTGCAGATGCTCGAGCGTCGTCTCGACAACGTCGTGTACCGCGCCGGCCTCGCCGCCACGCGGCCTCAGGCCCGGCAGTTCGTCAACCACGGCCATGTCGAGGTCAACGGCAAGCGGGTCACGATCCCCAGCTACCGGGTCCGCATCGGCGACAAGGTCTCCCTCAAGGAGAAGAGCCGCGAGATGGTCACGGTCGTCTGGAACAAGGACGTTCTCGACCGTCAGGCCCCCGGTTGGCTCGAGTCCGGTGACGAAGGCAACGCCGTCACCGTCCGGGCCTTCCCCGAGCGCGAGCAGATCGACGTGCCCGTGCGCGAGCAGCTCATCGTCGAGCTGTACTCCAAGTAAACGCTCTTTCTTCCTCCGCCCGCTCCACAACCGACCGACGAGGTACTCCTCTCCATGCTGGTCATCCAACGCCCCACCGTCGAGCCGATCGGTGACGAAGAGAGCAACCGTCAGCGGTTCGCGATCAGCCCGCTCGAGCCCGGCTTCGGCCACACGATCGGCAACTCGCTCCGGCGCGTCCTGCTCTCCTCGATCCCTGGCGCAGCCGTCACCCAGGTCCGTTTCGACGAGGCCCTCCACGAGTTCGACACCATCGGCGGCGTCGTCGAAGACGTCACCGACATCATCTTGAACCTCAAGGACCTCGTCGTGGTGTGCCACAGCGACGAGCCGGTGACCCTTCGTCTCGACATGAGCGGCCCGGCCATCGTCAAGGGCTCCGACCTCTCCGAGAACGCCGACGTCGAGATCCTCAACCCGGACCTCGAGATCGCCACCATGAACGGCAGCGGTCGCCTCGCCATCGACGTCACCGTCGCCCAGGGTCGTGGCTACGTCTCGGCCGAGCGCAACAAGTCGAGCGACACCATCGGGGTCATCCCCGTGGACTCGATCTTCTCGCCGGTCCGCAAGTCGACCTTCACCGTCGAGCCGACCCGCGTCGAGCAGGACACGAACTACGACCGGCTCGTCATCGACATCCAGACCGACGGCTCGATCACGCCGGCGGACGCCTTGGCCTCGGCCGGCGACACGCTGCGCAGCCTCGTCGGCCTGATCGCCGACATGAGCGAGGAGCCCCAGGGGCTCGAACTCGGCGAGGTCGCTCCGATCGGTTCCGGCCCCTCGGACCTCGACCAGCCCATCGAGGATCTCGAACTGTCCGAGCGTCCTCGCAACTGCCTCAAGCGAGCACAGATCAACTTCATCGGAGAACTCCTCGACAAGTCCGAGGACGATCTGCTCGCCATCACCAACTTCGGCCAGAAGTCGCTCGACGAAATCGTCGAGAAGCTCGACGAGCGCGGGCTCACCCTGCGTATCCGCGGCTGAGTCGAGACACGGAGAACACGGAGAACACGTCATGCCTGCACGTCCCCGCAAGGGCAAGCGATTCGGCGGAAGCGCCAGCCACCAGAAGGCCATGTTCGGCAACCTGGTCGCCAGCCTCGTCGCCGCGGAGTCCATCGTGACCACCGAGGCCAAGGCCAAGGCGATCCGTCCCGTGGCCGAGAAGATCATCACCAAGGCCAAGAAGGGCGGATTGCACAATCACCGCCAGATCGTGGCCTTCCTCCGCGACGAGGAGATGACCCACAAGCTGATGACCGACGTCGGCCCGCGCTACGTCGACCGGCCGGGTGGTTACACCCGCATCCTCAAGCTCGGTCCGCGCCACGGCGACAACGCCCCGATGGCTCGCATCGAACTGGTGTAACGCCAGTCAGATCTGACGAACGACCCGGCCATCGTGCCGGGTCGTTTCGCGTCCGGGGCGATTCCGGCGTCCGCGCCCTGACCGCTACGTTCGCCCGGATGCCGAGGCGGAAGTCATCGATCGTCGCCGCCCCGT